>CAZLII010000421.1:0-4663 GCA_964559065.1 uncultured Nitrospirales bacterium
GATTGGCGCTTATATGGAGTGCGCCGTCCGTTCGGCGCTTTGGCTGGATTGAGGAGGGCGACTTGGAAAACCCAGCCAGAGCGCCGAACGGACGGCGCACTCCATAGAAAGGGCTGATCATAATAACAGTCTTACATATATGTGCTGTCCACAAAATACGTAATCGTATTTATGAAACCATGCACTTAGGAAAGCATGCGATCAGGCGAAGGCGTTTACGTTTTCTTTACGGCGCTGCGCTGCGCGGTATGCGCCAAGCAATACGCCCACAGCGGCGGCAAGACTGATGTAGCCGCCCCATCTTCTGGAGGCAGGATCGTAGGAGAATACGACTTCATGCGCGCCTTTGCCAAGTTCCACGCCGCGAAAGAGACCGTCCACGGGGAAAACAGGCGTTGGGCGGCCATCCACATAGGCGCGCCATCCCGGATGCCACGCGTCGGCCAGCACGAGCACGCCGGGGCGCGTCTCGTTGACCTGGATGACGATGCGGGTATTGGATTCGGCTTGCTGAATGGCGACGCCGGCTGCCGGGCCATTATCATGTTCCGGCAGCGTGACGCCTTCCAGAAGCGGCGGGCCGTCCTCGCGCAGGCGCGCGGGGTCGAAGTGGTCCACCCGGCGGCCGGCGTAGATCATGCGCGCGCGGGGCTGCGCCTCCAGATCGCGGAACAGGATTGCTCCGGTCGGAAAGACTTGCTGGATGTTCAGGACCGGCCGCAGCGATGCAAACGCGCCCTGGATGTCTTCTTTTGTCAAGAGCACGGCCTGATCGCCGGTGAGCCGCAGGAGCAGCGGGTCCGTCTTGGCGCGCCCGATAAACGCCGCGTGGCGGTCCAGAGAGACTCCCGACGGCGTAAATGCCTGCGCAATCCCGTTGCCGGCCAACGGCCAGTCCGCCAGCGAGCGGCTTCCCGTCACCCGCGCATCCATGCTTTTCAGGGATTGCACGAAAGGCGTCTCAGGAAACACCCGGTCCTGCGGCGTGCGCGATCGCGCTGGCGCATGCGCCATGAGCAATGCGCAGGCGGTCATGGCGGCCAGGACATATCCCATGGCGCGGAGTCTGGGACGGAGCAGCGTGACGCCCAACACGGTCAGGATCGCTACGGCGAAGCATGCCGGCGCCACCCAGTGGGACAGGAGGGTCTTGGCGGCGGCCACGCCGAAAATGACCGGCAACGCGGACAACAGAAACAATGTCCCCCATACAACCGGGACCAACAGCAGCAGGCGCAGGAGCGTCGCCTTGCACTCCTCCGGATTGAGTTCATTCCATTCCTCGGCGGCGGCCGCCGCCATGAAGGCCAACGAGAAAGCGTGCGTCACCAGGAAATGCTCCGGGCGCAGGAGGCGCAGCCCGGGAAGCATCGCCCACCAGGGACCGGCCAGGAGAGGAACAGCCAGCATCGCGAGCGACGCCATGAACAGCGCCTCCAGCCGGCGCCGCAATGCGCTGAAAACGAATGGACGCAACGCGAACCACAGCGAAATCAGCATGACCTGCACGAGACCCGCATGCAGCAGCGCCGCAGCCGGTCCGGCATCGCCGCGCGCCGCGCGGATGAGGCCCGGCGCTATCAGCGCGGCGGCGTCCATCGGGCCGATGATGATGTCGGGCAGGGCAACGTCCAGGCGTCCGTGACGCAGGAATTCGATGAACGGCACAATCTGCACGGCGCAAAGCCCCACGCCAAACACCCCGCCAACAGTCAATCCAAGCAACGCCCGGCGCAGATGGGTCCAGCCCCTGTCGCGCACGCGCCGCGCCAACTGATACAACAGGATGAACAGCATCACCGCCGCGACGCTTTCGGGATCGCCGCCCAGCAGCATCAGCGCAATGGTGATGGCGGCGCCCGGCCACGCGTAAACATGGCCGAGCATGAGACGCTCGGCGTTTATCACCAGCAGGGGAAACCACGGCATCACGTCGGACATCGGCAGGGAAGACCACAGGAATACCGGCCCGCTCAGTTGATAGGCGACCGCCATGCACAAGGCCCCGGCGGCATGCAGGCCGAATCGGCGGCCTACGTAATAGGCGCACCAGCCCGCCACAAGGAGTTTCAGAAAGACGGACAGCCATAGCGCATGCGCGAAGGAGAACCAATACAGGGGCAGATTAAAGGGGGACAGAACGCGGGTGCGCCACAACGCGAAGAACGGCGCGCCATACCCCTCCTGGGGATTCCACAGGACGGATTCGCCCCGCGACGCGGAATGATGGAGAAAACGCTGCCAGGGATAAAGGCGGTGGGCTTCAAGCCGCTCGTAGGCCGTCGCCGTGTCGGCAAAACCCGCCGGGCGCGCCTCTTCCCAGGGGGGATCAAAGAAGACGCTCTCCACGGCCACGGGCAGATCGCCCCGGACCGACCCGTACAGCACAATCGCCGCGGGCAGCGCCGCAAGCAGCGCCACACACAATAAATCCTCGATGCGTTTGAAGCGCAGTAGTTTCATTTCATGGACTTTGCGTTCGCGTCATGACTTGTCAGTATACGTCATGACCTGCTCCGATCGCCTGTCATTTCCTCCTGGGCCGGGTGTGAATGCCCATGCCGTAATAGTCCTCCGCGGCTTCCAGGATGGCTTCAGAGAGCGTGGGGTGGGTGTGGATGGTGTGGACGATCTCCTCGACGGTCGCCTCCATGGACATGGTGAGCGCGGCGGCGGCGATCATTTCCCCGGCCTCGGCGCTCATGATGTGCACACCGAGGATTTCGTCGGTGGCCGCATCGCCGACAATCTTGACCATGCCGTCCGTCTCGCCAATGGCGTGCGCCCGGCCGTTGCCGGCATACATGAAGCGCCCCACCTTGACCTCATAGCCCTGCTCGCGCGCCTTCTTTTCCGTCAAACCGACGCTGGCGACTTCGGGCGAGGTGAAATTGCAGGCGGGCACCACGCGGTAGTTCATTTTGCGGTCGCCGCCGGTCGCGTTGGTCGCCGCGACAATCGCCTCGGCGGACGCCCCGTGCGCGAGCCAGGTTTTGTCAATGACATCGCCGATGGCATAGATGCCCGGCGCGTCGGTTTCCAGACGTTCATTCACCAGAATCCCACCGCGCGGTCCCACTTTGATCCCCAGCGCGGGCGTCTGCGTGACCACTTCGGAATTGCATTCCAGGCCCACCGCCACCAGCACCATGTCCACCTCCATCTTACCGTCTTTTTTGCCCTCCAATTCCAGGCGGACGCCCTTGTCGCGGTGTTCAACCCTGGCCACCTTTGTGCCGGTCCACACGTCCATCCCGCGTTTCTTGAAGACCGATTCCATGCGCTTGGTGATTTCCTCGTCTTCGCGCGGCAGCACGGTCGGCATGGCCTCGATCAGGGTGATCTCCGCGCCGAAGGCGTTCCAGATGCAGGCGAATTCCGCGCCGAGCGCGCCCGCGCCGATGACGGCGATGCGCTTGGGGATTTCGGCCAGTTCCAGGGCACGCGTGCTGCCGATAATGGTTTTTCCGTTGAACTCCAGCCCTTTTAATTGCGCGGGACGGCCGCCGGTGGCGACGATGATTTTTTTCGCGGCCACGTCTTCCTTCCCGACGCGGATGCGCCCCGGCGCGGCGACCGCCGCCTCGCCTTGGATATGCTCGATGCCGTTTGCCTTGCACAAGGCGGCGATGCCGCCGGTGTTGACGTCCACAACCTTGTTCTTGCGCTGGAGCAGGGCGGGTATGTCCAGACGCAGGTCCTTGATTTTCAGGCCGTAGTCCTCCGCGTGGGTCATTTTGCGGTAGAGTTCCGCTGTGTATATCAGCGTTTTGGTGGGGATGCAGCCCACGTTCAGGCAGACACCGCCCAGGTATCGGCGCTCAATCACCGCCACCTTCGCGCCGCGCTGCGCGCAGCGAATCGCCGCGACATAGCCGCCCGGTCCCGCCCCGATCACCGCAACATCGTAGGTACGCATTGGTCTGTTCTCCTTGACCTTGTCAAACAATGATGTTTGTTGGCGAAATGTGTCCTGCACCCCTCCGGCGTGCAAAAAGTACGTTGTTCACGCTTTAGCGTGCTATGTTGTTCACGCTTCAGCGTGCAAAGTATGTTGTTCACGCTTCAGCGTGCCATTGTCCTCTATCCCTACGGGGTACAAACCCTATGTGGTGGGTGCAGCGAAGCGGAACCCACCGATGCCCTTTATCGTAGCATGGGCGTCCCGCCCATGAATGCGCATCCGGTCCCCTAAAACTCAGCGGCTTCGAGGATTTCCCTGAGACGGGCCATGAACTGCGCGGCGAGCGCGCCGTCAATCACGCGGTGATCGCTGGACATGGTCAGTTTCATGATCGGCCGGATGTGGATGCCGCCGTCAATGACCACGACGCGGTCCTTGATCTGGCCGATGGCGATGATGGCGCTGTCGGGCTGGTTGATGATGGCGGTGAAATGGTCCACCCCATAAGGGCCCAAGTTGGATACGGTAAAGGTGTTTCCGGCGTAGTCGTCCGGCAGCAGTTTGCCGTTCTGCGCCTTTGTGGCGAGTTCTTTCGCTGCGGCGGCGATGCCTTCGAGCGACATGCTCTGCGCCTGCCGGATGACCGGCACGATAAGCCCCGTTGGCAGCGCCACGGCGACGCCAAGGTTGATGTCGGCCACCTGCTCAATCACGTCGCCTGCCCACCTCGCGTTGACCGCCGGGAATTCGCGCAATGCG
>CAZLII010000422.1:0-4658 GCA_964559065.1 uncultured Nitrospirales bacterium
CGGGCGCGGGGCCGAGCCACATGTCCCAGTCCAGGCCGGGTTCCATTTCCTCCTCCGGCAGGTCGCAGGGAACACCCGGCGGGCCGAAGTTGCATTCCACGCGAGAGACCTTGCCGATGGCGCCGTTGCGAACCAGTTCGCAGGCCACCCGGAATTCTTCCATGGAACGCTGCATGGAACCTGTTTGCAGCACCCTTTTGTTTTTATCCACAGCCCGCATCACCTCGATGGCCTCGTGGATGTTGTGGGTCAGGGGTTTCTCGCAATAAACATCCTTGCCGGCTTCCAGCGCCGCGATGGTTTGAATGGCGTGCCAATGGTCCGGCGTGGCAATGCAGACGGCGTCAATGTCGTCATGCGCTATCAGTTCCCTGAAATCGCTATATGCCTTGCATTCGGGAGCGCCGATCTCCGGACGCGCCTTGTAGAACTCATCCACGCGTTGCTGCGCGGACGTCCGGCGCGTCGCATCCACCTCGCAAACCGCGACGACAAGACAGCGTTTATGGTGTAGAAAAGCGTTGACAAGCCCCCTGTTCTGCTTGCCCATCCCGATGAATCCCACGACAATACGATCATTCGATTTCTTTTCAGCGGCCCAGATGTGGGAGGGGAGAATAAAGGGAGCGGATGAAACGATAGACAACTGTTTAAGGAATGAGCGACGGCTGGTTTTCATGGACTTATCCTTTCGTGCTTTGTATCTTGGGTGCTGACGGTCATCGCACTCAGTGGCTGACGCCAGGACACTGGCGCGCAGACTCCGTCAGGCAGCCTCATCCTATCAGTTTCATCCGCCGCCGTTAAAGATTTGTACAACGAACCGGGCGCCGCTGCGGGCTGGCGGGAAGGCCCCGCAGACGGCCGCCGTTTTCGGGATGCGTGGGGCGGCCAGGATTGTGCGGGAGGCTTGTACTGTCGGCGTATATTTCCTTAGACTGTCGCGGTCAGACCGGCAGTGTATCGAAATCAATCCCTTGCGCTTCGGCGCGCCAGGAAACGCCACGCATGTGTTGGCCCCGACATTATGACGCATCGCCTTGCCCGTCTTTTCTGCGGGCTGTATTGGCCTTGGTGTTATTGGCATCGGTAATGCTTGCGGCGTGTTCGTCCCCGGAGAAAGCGGTCTCGCCGGAACGGCGCAACACGGTGATCATTGATTTGGAGAGCCGGGTTTTGAATCCTGACATGTGGAATCCCTTTGTGCCCGGCGCGCGTCAGGACCAGGGCTACCACCAGGCGATGATCGAGCCGCTGTTCATCCTGAATTATGAATCGGGCGAGATTGAGCCGTGGCTGGCCACGGAAATGACCTCAAATGACGCCTTGGATGTATGGACGCTCATCTTGCGACCGGGCATCGCCTGGAGTGATGGAATGCCTTTCACCGCCGATGACGTGGTGTTCACAGTCGGCATGTTGCTTGAAAACTCGCCGTCGCTGATGTTCAGCGCCGCATTGGAGCAGTGGGTGGACCGGGTCGAGAAGGTGGATGACCTCACCGTGCGTTTCCACTTGAAACAGCCGAACCCCCGCTTCAAACTGGACTACTGGTCAGTCAAAATCTACAATTCCGTCTATATCGTGCCCCGGCACATCTGGCACGACAAGGACCCGCTCACCTTCAAGAATTATGATCCGGCCAAAGGCTGGCCCATCTTCACCGGCCCATACCGGCTCAAGCAGTTCACGGAAACCGAGTTTGTCTATGTGCGGGATGACAACTGGTGGGGCGCAAAGACGGGCTGGAAACCGCTGCCCGAACCGGAGCGGCTTATCTGGGTGTGGTATGGCCCCGAAGAGACGCGCACGGCGGCGGCGGCGGATGATGAACTGGACAGTCTGGCCGATATTTCGCTGGGCGCATTCCAGGCGTTGGGATATCGCAAGCCGAACGCGTTTGTCTGGTTCGATCATCCCCCCTATGCCTGGGTGGATCCCTGTGCGCGCACCCTCGAATTCAACCATACGCGGCCGCCCTGGGACGACAAGGAGATGCGCTGGGCGATCAATCATGCCATAGACCGCGATGTCATCGTGGCGGTCGCCTATGAGGGGACCACGCTGGCGGCGCGCCATTTCTTTCCCGCCTATCCGCCGTTGAACCGGCTGGTGGACCTGTTGGAAGCGGAAGGGCTTTACGATACCTACCCGGTGATGAAGTACGACCCGGAATTGTCGCGGCGGATATTCGAGTCGAAGGGATATCGCCTGAACAGGCGAGGTTACTATGAGAAGGACGGCAAGACGCTCAGTTTGGCGATCACCACGCATGAGGCATACATCGAGAAGCAGCGCATCGCGCAGGTGCTCGTCGAGCAATTGCAGGCCGTCGGCGTCAATGCCACCCATCGGAACGAGGCGGGCGGCACCTGGTCCGACAAATTCCAGCATGGCCAGTTCGAGGCGCAGATGGGATGGATGACTTGCGGGTCCATCAACGAGCCATGGAGTTCACTCGACACCTTCAGCGCATACTGGCTGCGGCCCGTGGATGATCGCGCCCAGTTCAACTGCTGGCGCTGGGAGAATCACGCCTATACCGCCCTGGTCGAAGAAATGGGCCGCTTGCCGTTGGACGATCCGCGCGTGGACCGGCTGTTTATCGAAGCCATGCGCATCTGGCTGGATGAATTGCCGGTGATTCCCATCACCCAGGCGCGGAAACTGCTGCCCTTCAACCCGACGTTCTGGGAAGGCTGGCCCAGCGCCAAGAACAACTACCAGCATCCCTGCCTCTGGTGGCAGACCACCCACATGATTATCCACCGGCTGCGGAAAAGCGAGGCATCAATAGCGGCGCTGGCACGCGAAACCGAAAACAACCCGGATAGGGAGCGTTAGACCATGCGCGGTATCAGCAAGGCATACCTGGTCCAACGCTTCGGCATGTTTGTGATCACGGTGTGGCTTGGACTGACGCTCATGTTCATCATCCCGCGCCTGGCGCCGGGCGACCCCGTCGCGGCCATGGTGTCGCGGCTGGCCGCGCAGGCGGGCCGCGTCGAGCAGAGCGACCAGATCATCGCGGCGTGGCGCGAGCGTTTCGGGCTGGACGCGCCCCTGCCGGTCCAGTATCTGCGCTATCTCCACAACTCGTTCCGATTCCGCCTCGGCTATTCAATGGCGTATTTTCCGACCACGGTCGAGGAGATGATCTTCCGCGCCATGCCGTGGACCTTCGGCCTGCTCACCCTCGCGACGCTGATTTCCTTCACGATAGGCATCGCTATCGGCGCGTTGCTGGGGTGGCGGCCCACGCCCCGGCTGTTGCGCATGACCCTGCCGCTCACCATGTGTTTCACCGCCATCCCCGCATTTATGCTGGGCATCCTGCTGACCTACGTGTTCGCCTTCGGGCTGCGGCTTTTCCCCTTCGCCGGGGCCTATGCGCGGGGGCTTGCGCCGGAACTGAGTTGGGAATTCGCGGCCAGCGTCATCCACCACGGAACCTTGCCCGCCTGCGCGGTGGTCCTCACGAGCATGGGCCACTGGGCGCTGGGGATGCGCGCCATGATGATCGGCAACGCGGGCGAGGATTACATGATCCTCGCCGAAGCGAAGGGCCTGCGCCCGGCCCGCATCTTCTGGCTGTATGGCGTGCGCAACGCGATTCTGCCGCAGGTCACTTCGCTGGCGCTGTCCATCGGCGCCATTGCCGGCGGCTCCATCATCGTCGAATACATCTTCACCTACCCCGGCATGGGCTACCTGCTCTATCAGGGCATCGTGAACAACGATTATCCGCTGATACAGGGCATCGTGTTTGTGCTGATCTGCGGCGTGGCCGTCGCGGTGTTCATTATTGACCTCATCTACCCGCTCATTGATCCGAGAATCCGCTATGAACGCCAATAACGCGACAGCAGTATTCGCACGGCAGCGGCTTGCCTGGGCCAACGCAAAACTGGTCGCCGGGCTTGCGATTATCGTCGCCGTGGTGCTTTTCGGACTGCTGGGCCGCGTGTTCTGGGATGTGACCCAGGCGCGGGTCGCCTCGTGTCCCCTCAACCTGCCGCCCGTCGGCTTTAATCCGCCCGGACCCGGTTTTCAGCCCTATCAGGCCGCGCATCCCCTGGGCACGGAAAGCAGCGGACGCGACATGCTCGCCCTGCTGATTACGGGCACGCCCAATTCAATGCTGGTGGGGCTTATCGCCGCCGCCATCGGCATGGTCGTGGGCGTGCTGCTCGGCATGACCGCCGGTTTCCTGGGCGGCTGGGTGGACGCGGTCATCCGCATCTGCTCGGACGCTTTCATCACCATCCCCTCCCTGGCCGTGCTGATCGTCATCTCGTCCTACGTATCCGAAATTGACATCAAGAGCATGGGGCTGTTGCTCGCGTTGTTCGCGTGGCCGGGCACGACGCGGGTGATTCGCGCGCAGGTGCTGAGCCTGCGCGAGCGCGGCTATGTGCAGATGGCGCGCCTGTCGGGCGCGTCGTCTTTCGAGATCATGTTCTTCGAGTTGCTGCCAAACCTCTTGCCGTACATCGCGGCCAGTTTCACCGCCAGCGTATCCGGCAACATTCTCGCCGCCACCGGCCTTGAAGCGCTGGGGCTTGGGCCGAGCCGCGTGCCCACCCTCGGCATGACCATCTTCTACGCCATTCGCGGCGCGGCCATCCTGCGCGGCATGTGGTGGTGGTGGGGCCTGC
>CAZLII010000423.1:0-1668 GCA_964559065.1 uncultured Nitrospirales bacterium
CATTCGCACCCCGCTCAAAGAAGACGAACGCGCCGGCATTCTCTCCGGCGCTTCGTATGCGTACCTGCGGGAGGAACCTCCGAAGAAAAAACCGGCAAAAGCCTCGAAACGCAAGGTAACGGCGGCGAAACCCAAGGCCGCCGCGAAAAAATCGGCGGCAAAAAAAGCGCCTGCCAAGAAAACCGCCGCATCCGCCGCAGACAAAAAGGCCGCCCCGCCAAAGAAAAAAGCCGCCGTAAAACCCGGCGGCGAAGATAAAACCACCCCGTAAAAAAGCGCCTTACTATCCATACTGTCCTTGCCGTCCTTTATGTCCTTGCTGTCCTTGATATCCTTCCATCCAAACTGGCAACCTTGTTTCCGGGAGTGGCCCGGCCAAAGGCCGGCCACAGCGGAGTGCCATACCCAACGCATCGAACATAAGGAGCAGACCATGAGCAATCCTGTTGATCGCAGAACATTCCTGGGAAGCGCATTGGGTGCGGCGGCTGCGGCGGGGGCCATGGGCGGCGCTTCGCGCGCGGCGGCCGCCGAGACGGCGGCGAAGCCGCCGGTTTGCGTCTTTTCCAAGCACTTGCAGTTTCTGGACTACCCGGCGTTGGCGAAGACATGCCGGGAAATCGGCGTGGACGGCGTGGACCTGACGGTGCGCGGCGGGGGCCATGTCGAACCGGGCAGCCTGGATCATGATCTGCCCGCCGCCGTGGCGGCGGTCCGCGCGGAAGGGCTGGACGTCCATATGATCACCACGAGCCTGAACGACGGCGCGGACGCGGATGCGCGGTCCATCCTGGAGGCCGCGTCCAAACTGGGTATCCGCTATTGCCGCGTCGGGGGGCTGAAATACGACGCAAGCGGCGAGATTCTGCCGCAACTGGCGGCCGCGGCGGAGCAATTGGGCCGCCTTGCGGAGGTCGCCGCCGAGTTCGGCATTTCCCTCGGCTATCACAACCACTCCGGCATGCTGAACATCGGCGCGCCGATCTGGGATTTGCACCGCATCTTCGAGCAGGTCGCGTCGCCGCACCTCGGCTCGAACCTCGATCTCGGCCACGCGCTGGTCGAGGGCGCATTCGGCGACTGGCAGATCACCCTGCGCCTGATCCGTCGGCATGTGAAGATGATGGCCGTGAAGGATTTTGTTTGGGAGAAGAACCGCCCGAGGTGGGTGAAGTTGGGCGAGGGCATTCTGCCGGGCGCGGAGATGCTGAAGATCCTGCGCGCCGCCGATTTCGCCGGGCCGATCTCGATGCACTTCGAGTACCGGGTCGCTTCCAATGAGGCCATGATCGAGGAAGTGCGGCAAGCCGCGGTGGTGTTGCGGGGGTGGCTGCAAACGGCGGGCTACGCCTGACCCACGCCGTTCCGCAGCCGCGTGGAGATCAGGCCGACCTGGCCATAGCGCACGCCCATGTGCCGCGCCACCACCTCGCACTTCGCGCGCAGAATCAGGTACACGTCGCCTGGAAAGTCGTCCACCGTCTCGTAATTCCCCTGCCCCTTGCCGAGAATGACGTCGGCTTGGCGCATGCGCGCCAGAAAGGACGCCGGCACGAGGGCCAGCGGACTGCCGACAAACGCGCCGCCGTTGTCAATCACCGGGCAAATCTTCGTGAGTCCCGTCGCCTCGGCGTCTTCCATCAGCGCGTCGTTGATGATTGGTCCGCC
>CAZLII010000423.1:1678-4646 GCA_964559065.1 uncultured Nitrospirales bacterium
ACCACCGCCGTCACGGCGGTGTGCTTCAGCAGTTCCTCGATCAGAATCTTGTCGAACACGATTTCGCCGGCATTGTCCAGCAGGTAGAGCAGGTCGCGGCATTGCGCGAGCGAGGCGCGGAACGCTTCCGAATGGTCCACCGCGAAACGCTCGCGCATCACCTGTTCCACGGCGGCCTGGATGTCAATCTCCGCCGCGTGCATGGTGCCGAGGTCAATCACGTTGCCCGCCGCCGCCAGGTGCAGCGCGGCGTCCAACGGGTCTGCGCTTTCGCGCACCATCCGCCGCAGATCGTCCTCGATGGCCAGCGCCATCGCGTTCTGTTCCCGTTTCGCATCGCGATAGGGGTCGGCCACGCCGGTGAACGCGGCGGTCTGCTCATATGCCGGCAGCGAGAGGACCGCCGGCGAGTGGTCCAGGGCCATGTCCGGGATGCGCCGCACGACATCGTTGAGAATCCGGCGCTGCAGCGCCGGGTCGTCCGTGGCGCGGCGCGCCGCGCGCAGCGTCTGTGTGATGATACATTCCAGACAATCCAGGACGGCTTTCACGCAAACTATCCTTTTCTTCAATGATGGATCAAAAAAGCGACGCGCCAGGCGCAACCGGCCCCGGCGCTTGTGCGAAGCACATGGAAATCATAACACATTATATGGGGTGAATGCAGGCGTTCGCCGGTCATGCCGCGTTCGGGTATACTGTGCCCCCTATCGGACGGGCAGGAGGCGGACATGGCGATTGCGCTTGCGGTGTTGGGCTGGACATTGTTCGGGCTGGCGATCCTGGCGGGGCTGATCCTGGACCTTGTCGGGCTGTTCGGGAACTGGATCATACTCGCGGCGACGGCGGCGGCGTGGGCGCTGAGCGGCTTCGCGTATTTCGGCGCATGGACGTTGGCGATCATGACAGGGATCGCCGTTTTGGGCGAGGCGCTGGAGTTCCTGCTTTCCGGCTATGGCGCGAAGCGTTTCGGCGGCGACAAGGGCACGATGGGCGCGGCCATCGCGGGATGCCTGCTGGGGGCGGTGTTGGGCACGCCGGTCTTTCCGATTGTGGGGTCGCTCGCGGGCGCCTGCGCGGGTGCATTCCTCGGCGCGGCGCTGTACGACTACCTGCAGCGCGAACGCCACCCAGCGGACGCCATGCGCGCAGGGTTCGGCGCGGCGCTGGGGCGGGTCGGGGGACTGCTGGCCAAGTTCTGCTGCGGGCTGGCGATGCTGGCGGCGGCGTTCATGGGCTGGTGAGGGCCGGATCGGGATGGTCCGACGCGGCGCGGCGCGGGCCGATAATGGGGCTGAACCACCCGACAAATTGTTCCATTGCCTGCTGCGACGCGGCGAAGAGGTCTGTGCCGTGGGTTGCGCCGGGGTAACTGCGCCACTCGCAATATCCCTCCGACGCCGCTTTCAGTGCGGCCGCGGATTGCGCGGCATAGGCGTCGCCTTCCGCAGCCATCAGGAGCACGGGCCGCTCCCGCAGCGCGACCACGGCGTCTTCGGTCTTCACGCCGTGGTAGTCGAGTCCGGGGGATATGGCCGCGACGGCCTGCATGGCGGGGTCCTGCATCGCGTAGCGCAGGGCGAGATTCGCGCCGATGCTTTCGCCGGCAATGGCAAGGTTATTCGGGTCCGCGCCCGCGCGGACCAGTGCGTCCTTGGCGGCGGCGGCGTCCAGGAGGGCGCGCTGCCAGTCCTCATCGCTGAAATTCCGGAAACTGAGAGCGCCGTCATCGCCGGCGCTTCGACTCAAGCCGTGGCCGCGCAGGTCAATCGCCAGCGCCATGTAGCCCTCCGCGCACAGGCGCTCGGCCACGGCCGCCCAGGACTGGCGGTCGGCGCCCACGCGATGCAGCAGGATAACGGCGGGCGGGTTGGCGGCGGCGGGCCGGTACAACGTGGCGTGAATGGCCACGCCGTCGCTGGTTGGAAAGGAAAGGTCTTCGCGTGCGGCGCGTCCCGCCGGGGCGCCTGCGCCGCAACCCGCTGCACAACACGTCAGCAGGCACCCCCATGCTATCCATCCACTGCGCCGCATACGCGTCATTGCCGCCAAAAAGGGAAAGGAGGGGCGGCCTTGCGGCGCCCCTCCCTGGTATGCCGAATCAGCCAAGCGCAAAAACGCTCTGCAGTTTCATCGCAAGCGTCATGTCGCCTTGAATCTTCAGTTTGCCGGTCAAGAACGCCGTCTGTCCGTTCAGTTTTCCGGCGATCAGGTCCAGAAAATCCGCCGCCTTCATCGTCAACACGATGCTGGGATTCTCCGCTGTTCCCGGCGCGACCGCAAGGTCGCCGTCCGCGATCTTCACGTTCCATTCGCCGCCGCCTTCATCCGTGATGTTGAATTGATAGACCGCGTTCATCCCCGCGATCTTGCTCTTATCCACCTGTGCCGCGACCTGATCAAAAAACTCCGCTACTGTTGCCATGATGCATGTCCCTCCTCGTTCCTGATAAGAACTTGAACCTTCTCCGTTATCTCCGCTGCACGTCATGTCCTGTGCGGACCGCGTCCCATCCCGTCGCGCCGTCCGCGCATTGGCGTCGCAACCTTCCGCGCCGCCCGACAGCGGCCCATACCATAGCACATGGGCGGGGCGCTGTCAAAGCAAACGCCCGCCGCTGCGATGCCCCCCAGTGCTGTGCGGGGGAACGCTTCGGTTCTTTTCGCGGAAGAAGTTTATTGTTGGGCGGCAGCGGCAATTTCCTGGGCGAATTTTTCAAAATTCGCGACGCATTCCGCCAGGTCCGGCAGCGAGTTTTCCCAATTGTGTTCATACTCGGCGGAAAAGACGCCCTTGAAGCCTTGGCGGTGGATTTCTTCGAGCAGCGCCTTCACGTTGGCCTTGCCCGTGCCCCACGGCACGTCATGCGCGCGCGGGTCCATGTCGTTCAGGTCCTTGAAATGGAAGGAAATCATACGCCCCTCAAGTTTCTTGATGGCTTCGAGCGGGTCAATCCCGGAACGCATC
>CAZLII010000424.1:0-4614 GCA_964559065.1 uncultured Nitrospirales bacterium
GTGGCGCGCGAGGAGGAACAGGATGGGGTGGCGGGCGCGGGCACGATGCGGGTTGGAGATCGGATCCTGGGATTGGGCGACCGATCCGTGGACAATCTTTTCGATTATCATCGCCTGTTGCTTGGATATGAGGCAGGAATGGTGGTGCCGTTGAGGGTTGGACGGGACGGGAGTACGGGCGTGGTGGAAGTGGTGATGGCCGCCTTGCCGAAGTTATCCGGGGTGGAACTGGCGGCGAGACGGCTGGGCCTGGAGTTTTCGGCGGAAGCGCCGATGGTGCGTCCGGGCGGGGCCGCGCTGGGCAAAGGGCTGGTTGTAAAAACGGTGGTGAAGGGAAGCCCGGCGGCGTCTGCGGGGTTGCGGCCGGGAATGATTGTTACGCGGTTGAATGATGCGGAGATAAGGACCATGGACGATGTGGGGCATGCGCTTCGCGACGTTCGGGCGGGCCAGAAAGTGATGCTTGGGCTTTTAAGCGTGGAGGAGTCGGGTACGTTCATCCTGGCGCAGCAGTCATCGGTTACGCTGGTTTCAAACTAGAACATGATCAAGGTTGAACATCTTTCAAAGCGATTCGCAGGTTGCAAAGCCGTGGACGACGTGTCGTTCGAGGTGGCACGCGGAGAAATCGTGGGGTTGCTCGGTCCGAACGGCGCGGGGAAGACGACGACGATGCGGATTCTGACCTGCTTTTTCCCTGCCACGGCGGGGCGCGTGACGATCGCGGGATTCGATGTGTTTACACAGTCCATGGAAGTCCGGCGGCGAATCGGTTACATGCCGGAAAACGTCCCGTTGTATCCGGAAATGCGAGTGGATGAGTATCTTCGTTTCCGCGCGCAGTTGAAGGGTATGCGTGGGCGGAACATCCGGCGCCGTGTGCAGGAAGTGAAGGAGCTTTGCGGGCTGGAGGACGTTGGGCGGCGGATCATCGGGCAGTTGTCGAAGGGGTATCGCCAGCGGACGGGTTTGGCGGAAGCGCTGGTGCACGATCCGGAGTTGTTGATCCTGGACGAGCCGACGATCGGGCTGGATCCGAACCAGATCCGGCAGGTGCGCGGGCTGATCCGCGAACTGGCGCAGCGGCATACGATTCTTCTTTCCTCGCACATCCTGCCGGAGGTGGAAATGACCTGCCGGCGTGTCCTGATTCTGAAGGCGGGGCGTATCGTGGCATCGGATACGCCGGAGAATCTTCATGCGCGACTGGAAGGGCGGGCGCGGGTGATTGTGGAACTGCGCGGGCCGTCGGAAGAGGCTGGATCGCGTCTGAAAGGCCTGGCGGGCGTGCAGGGCGTGCAGGTCGAGAATGCGGGAGGGGAATGGGTCCGGTTCACGCTGGAATGTGCGAGGGACCGCGACGTCCGCGCGGAGGTATTTACCGCGGCGGCGTCGGCGGGGTGGACGCTTCGCGAACTACGCGCGGAGGCGACATCGCTTGAGGACGTGTTCGTGAGCCTGACGCGTGGGGAAGGGGGTGCGTCATGAGGGCCTTTTTCACCCTTTTGAAGAAAGAGATCGCGTCCTATTTTCTTTCTCCGATCGCATACGTGATGATCATTTTTTTCCTGGTGGTGATGGGTTTCAGTTTCTGGCTGCTGGTGAGCATCCTGGTGCAGGGCTCGATTTCGGCGACGATCATGAACGAGTTGTTCGGTTCGATCTTCTTCTGGATTGCGATGTTGATCGTGGTGCCGGTTTTGACCATGCGCTTGATCGCCGAAGAGAACCGGTCCGGCACAATTGAAACGTTGATGACCGCGCCGGTGAGCGACACGGAAGTGGTGCTGGCGAAGTACGTGGGTGCGCTGGTGTTTTTCGTGCTGATGTGGCTGCCGACGGCAGTGTACGCGCTCGTGCTGCGGCGATTCAGTCCGTTGACGGCGCCGATGGATTTCGGACCGATGTTCAGCGGCTACCTGGGCGCGACGCTGGTGGGCGCGTTCTATATTTCCATCGGGTTGTTCTGTTCGGCATTGACGAGGAACCAGATCGTAGCGGCGATCAGTTGTTTTGCGTTGATCAACCTGGCGTTCATCTCGGGATTCCTGGCCTACGTAGGCCGCGACGAGATCGTGAGAAATATCGGGGCGTATATTTCTTCCGTGGAATACATGCGGGATTTCGGGCGTGGCGCACTGGATTCGCGGGCGATCGTTTTCCACCTGAGCGGGGCGGCGTTCATGCTGTTCGCGACGGTGAAGGTGGTGGAATCGAGGAAATGGAAATGACGGAGCGTGAAACAGGGCTGGTGGATATGCGGGATGCGCCGCGCGGCGTAGGCTGGGCTGGACGCCGCATCGCGGCGGGCCTGAACACCGGTGTTGCTCTGCTGCTTGCGGCGGTGCTGTTGCTGATGGTGAACTACCTTGCCTACCGCCATTATCGCCGCTGGGATTGGAGCCGCGGCGGATTTTACAGGCTTTCCGAAAAGACGCTGAACCTGCTCAGCAGCCTGACCAACGATGTGAGCGTCGTGGTCTTTTTCCAGCCGAACCAGGATGTGTATGACGATGCGCGGAATCTTTTGAAGGAATACGAGTATGTTTCGCGGCGCATCCGGGTGGAGTGGGTGGACCCGGACAGGGACATTGCCCGCACGGAGGAGTTGGCCCGGCGATACACGGTGAGCGAAGCCAATGTCGTGGTTTTCGATTCGGCAGGTCGAACGAAGTATGTTTCCGGGGACGACGTAATGGAGATGGATTATCGGCCGCTGCAGTTCGGCCGCCCGCCGGAAGTGCTGGCCTTCAAGGGCGAGCAGGCGTTTTCCTCCGCGATCCAGAGCATCACGCAGGAGAAGCCGCCGGTTGTTTACTTCCTGCAGGGGCACGGGGAGCGCGATATAGACGACTTCAATCAGAACACGGGCTACTCGACGATTGCGCAGGAGTTGCGGCGCGACAACATGGAGGTGCGCAAGGTGACTCCGGGCGAGACGGCAGGCATCCCGGCGGATTGCGACGTGCTGGTAATTGCAGGTCCGCAAAAAGAGTTGTCACCGGCCGAGGTGGAGATGATTCGCGCATACCTCGCGCGGAAGGGAAGTCTCATGGTGCTGCTGGATGCCATGGTGCGCACCGGGCTTGAGCCGCTGTTGTCGGAGTGGGGGATCCGATTGGCGATGGATGTGGTGGTGGACGCGACACGCACGCTGACCGGGCGCGAATTGTTCGTTTCGGAATATGAGCCGCACCCGATTACGCGTCCGCTTCGCGGTATCAATACCGTGTTTTATCTTCCGCGTTCCGTTGAGCCGGAGGACAGGCCTGTCGGCCTCGCGGTGGATCCCGCCGACCGGCCGCATGTGAGTTCGCTAGCGTCGTGTTCGTCATCGGGGTGGGCGGAGACCGACCTGTCGCAGAGCCCGATGAAGTATGATGTGGAAGCGGACCGTCCGGGGCCGGTGGCGATCGCGGTAGCGGCGGAGCGGGGAACCGCGCCGGGAATAGATCTTCAGATTCGGCCGACGCGACTGGTGGTTTTCGGCGATTCCGATTTCGCGTCCAATGCCGGATTGACGGGCGGCAACTCCGATTTCTTTTTGAGCGCGTTGAACTGGCTGGCGGAGCGGGATGCGTTGATGGCGATTGCGCCCAAGCCGGTGGAGCAGATCCGGTTGATTATGACGCGAAGCGAGTTGCGCGGTCTTTTCTGGATGGTCGTGGGAACCCTGCCCGGCCTGGTGGCAGTGCTGGGTGTCGGGGTATGGCTGAGGCGGAGGTCCTGAACCATGCGGTTGCGTTCCACGTTTTTCCTTTTGATTGCGGTTGCCGTTCTGGGCGGTTTCATTTTTATCGTGGAGCGCAAGAGCCAGACCACGCGTGAGCGCGAGGAACAGGCGCGCCGGGCCTTGGAAGTGGATCCGGCCCGCGTGTCGTATCTTCGATTCGAAGCCGGGCCGATGCTGGTGGAGTGCGCGCGGGAAGGAGATGAATGGATGCTTGTGCAGCCC
Source organism: uncultured Nitrospirales bacterium (assembly GCA_964559065.1). Taxonomy (GTDB): domain Bacteria; phylum Hydrogenedentota; class Hydrogenedentia; order Hydrogenedentales; family CAILVY01; genus CALEDJ01. Next base: position 3,956 of record CAZLII010000424.1, read on the forward strand.
GTGCGGACGCGCGCTTCGCAGGCGGCGATTGCGCGGATCCTGGCGGGCCTGGAAAACCTGCCGAAGGGCGAAGTGATTACCGAAGCGGAGCGCCGCGCGCGCGACCTCAGCTTGAGCGACTATGGATTGGATCAGCCGCGTGCGACCATGACTTATGGAGACAGCATGCATCGGCGGACGATCCTGGTGGGGCGCGATTCGCTGCTGGGCAATCAACTGTACATCAAAGGGCAACAGCAGGAGGAAATTATCGCCACCAGCACGAATCTGCTGGAGCTGATTCCATCCTCCGTGGCGGCAGTGCGTGACCGGGTGTTGTTCCGCGCGGGTCCGGAGCGGGTGCAGCGGCTGGAGCTGACGGTGCCGGCGGGATTCTTGCAGGTGGCGCGGCAGGAACGCGGGCGGTGGATGATCCAGCAACCCGTGGTGACGCGCGCGGCCACGCCGGCGGTGAACGCTTTGCTTGAAAGCCTGGGCCATCTTCGCGTGGCCGAGTTTATGAGCGATGCGGGTGAGGACGCGGTAGCTTATGGATTTGACGAGCCGGCGATGCGGATCACCGTGTGGTATGGCGAAAGGGACGGCGAAGTTTCTCTTGTCCTGGGGCACGTGTTGAAGAGCGATCCTTCGCTGATCTATGCGAAGCGCAGGGGCGAGGA
>CAZLII010000425.1:0-4612 GCA_964559065.1 uncultured Nitrospirales bacterium
CCAGAATCAACGCGATGATCGCGCAACCGGCGACGCCGATGAGGAAGGCGCAGGTCCACGCTTCCAGACCGCGCCCGATTTGCAGGCGCTGCATGATGAGCCTGCCCAGCACCCCCGCCGCCACAATAATCAACACCAGCGACATGGATTTTCTCACCATGCAGGCGGAACGCCTGCGCTGCATTCTGCAGGCGGGATGCCTGCGCTACATTCTGCAGGCGGGATGCCTGCGGTTCCAGCGGCCTGCGTTTTTTTGTTTGTTCTGGTGCGTGTTGCGTTCAGCCTCGCGCGGCGGCGTCTTCGGCTTCCTTCTGCGCCGACAGATTGCGCAGCATGGTGCGGATGTCAATGGCGCCCCGAACCCCGACGTAAAAGGTCATCACGACATACCAGATCACGCAGGCCATCGCCATAACCCACCAGAACCAATGCAGCAACATCACGCGCCTCTCCTCATCCTTCGTTATGTCCGCTCTTAACACGCTTCACGAGAACCGCATCATGCGCCGCGCACCCTCCTGCAAAAAGTGTGCGCCAAGTGCGGATACGGAGAATCTGTGTTGATTGCCCCGACGCTGTCGTGCCGGTCGGCTTATGGTGATGACAATATACGGGAGCGCTGCGGGGATGCAACTATTGCCCCGCCGCAATACAATTGTGTAACCAAAAGCGGCCTGCAATCCAATATAATATGAAGGGGAATGAGAACGTCCGGAACATACTTCAAATGAGCAACACACAAGGAGCGCGGATATGTCCTGGTTGCAAAAAGCATGGGTGAAATACCTCCTGGCTGCGGTGGGCGCGGTCTATATCGTTGTGTTCGCCGGCTATCTGATCAATCTTGGCTACAGGAAGATGCAACCCACGGGCGCATCGGAACTTGCAGTGCATCCAGAACGCGCCGAGGAAATCCTCGCCCGGCAGCGCGCCGAGGAATTGCGGGAACAATTGCGCCTGAACGAGGACCAGGCAAATCGCCTGACCGAACTGTTCCAAAGCCAGGGCATGATGATGGGTCGGCCGCCGGGCGGGCCGGGCGATGAGGATTTCCGGGCGCGGCGCGAGGCCTTCCAATCCGCTATTGCCCAGATATTGACCGCGGAACAACAGGAGCAATTCCGCGAAATGCGGGGCGGATTCGGCGGGCCGGGCGGCGGACGCGGCCCCGGCGGCGGGCCGGGACAATGGATGAGGCCGGAACGACTGCAATCGCTTCGCGAGCGCATGACCCCCGAACAACAGGAACGCTTTGATCGCCGCGTCAAGGAATGGGAGGAACGGCGGCAGCGGGGTCCCGGCGGCGGGTTTGGCGGCGGCCCGGGCGGCGGACGCGGCCCTGGCGGCGGCCCTCCCGGCGGCCCTCCCGGCGGCATGGGCAGACCTTAATCCGCATGGGAAAATGCACGAACGCTACTGGTGTAACAACAATGAAAAGGCGTCATGCAAAAAGCGACTTGCGCTTCAACGCCTGCAATGAATAATGGATAGGGAGAGCGCACAGTGAAGAAAAAAGGATTCACCCTGATTGAGTTGCTCGTGGTGATCGGCATCATCGGCATTCTGGCGTCCATTCTATTGCCCGCGCTGGCGCGGGCGCGCGAAGCGGCGCGTCGTGCGAGTTGCCAGAACAACCTCAAGCAGTGGGGGCTGGTTTTCGCCATGTATTCGCAGGAATCGAGGAACGGGTCCTTTCCGCCGTTGCAGATGGAGTTGGGCTGCGGTTTTCGCGCCTGCTTCGCCTGGGGGCCGCGTGTCAGCGCCGTGTATCCCGAGTATTTGACCGATGCCGCGATTATCTTCTGTCCTTCTGATGCAACAGACCGCCTGGAGAATCATATCGCGTCGGATGGTAGCCTGACCCTTCTCAACAAGGTGCCCGGGAATCGCAAGGAAGGCGTCGAAGCGATTGACGCCAGTTATACCTATGTGCCCTGGGTGCTGGACCGCGTCGCCGACACCGATCCCCTGGACTTCTCGCTCCGACTCTTCATGATTGCCGATATGATTGGGCTGTCCGAGGAAGACAGCATTGACTTTGCCGAAGGCCCCGCGCAATTGCTCGACGCGGCGCACAGCCTGTTCTTTTCCGCGATGCCGTTCCGTTTCCAGGAGAACCCGGACGGATTCCTCCGCGCGGTGGACAGCGACCTGAAAGTGGCGCCGGGCAACGGCAACGCCGCCGGCGATACGGTCTATCGCCTGCGTCGCGGCATCGAGCGCTTTCTCATCACTGACATCAACAACCCGGCGGCGAGCGCCAGGGCCGAAAGCGCCATCTTTGTCATGTACGACAACGTCGCCTTTTCCGTCGAGGCGTTCAATCACGTGCCGGGCGGGAGCAATGTGCTTTACATGGACGGCCATGTGGAATTCATCCGTTATCCGGGGCCGCCCCCGCTCAACAAAAAAATGGCCGGCATCATGCGCATGTTCGACTACCGGCCCGGCCGTTGATTCATGATACTGGGCGATACATAAGGGTTCGTGGCAAGCCGTATGAAAGAAAGGCGTGTGTCATGGCCAATAAGGCTTCCTTGCGTGTGTGGGTCACTGCGCTTATGGCGCTTGCATTCAAGGGACCCAAGGGATGACAGATATTTGTCAGACATTTTCTCTGTATTGCAGCGGTGGCGCACGACAAGGAGCGACCTCGGCGCATCGCAGTGAAGGCTATGACGCCGACATGGTGAATTTCATCGTACGGCGGATGGGCATGGCGCGGCGGTGTTTGATCAAGATTTTCCCATGCGACGCCGTTGCAAGCGACGATACTGCCTCGACTGCCATAACGGAGGATCCGGTGTCGGACCAGGCGTTGATTCACGCCTGCCTGCTTCAGGATCATCACTGCTATGCGCAACTGGTCAAGCGATACGAAGCCGCGGCGGCCCGCATCCTCTGGCAGTTTACACGCGACCCGGGCGTGCTGGAGGAACTGCTCCAAGACACCTTTGTCGAGGCGTATTTCAGCCTGCGCCGATTCCGCGCGGATGCGCCTTTCTTCCCGTGGCTGCGCACCATCGCCACGCGCGTGGGCTATCGTCACTGGCGGCGTCTGCGGCGGGAACAGGACCGCCGGGCGCTTCTGGAGCAATGGCGGCGCGAAGCGGGGGCGCGGCGTATGTCCGCCGCCCCTTCCGATACAGCGGAATTCATGTTCCAGACCCTGCAACTTTTGCCGCCGAAAGATCGGCTGGTCTTGACCTTGCAGTATTTTGACGAATGCAGCGTGGACGAGATCGCCCGGCGCACAGGATGGACGCATGCGATGGTCAAGGTGCGCGCGTTTCGCGCGCGAAAGCGACTCCGGGCGATACTCATGCGATTGGAGCACGACAACCATGAATAAGCCCGACCCGTTGGATGCGTTTGAGCAGTTGGCGCGACGGAGCGGACCGCCGTCCCCGCCAATAACCTATGTTGCGGCGGGTGTGATGCTGCGTATCCGGACGGCGGAAGAGCAATCGAAGCAGGCGTTGACGCTGATCGCGCTGGGGTCATTCGTTGCGGCGGCGGCGGTCTGCGTCTTTGGCTTTGCCTATTGGCCCGAAGCGGCCGACCCGCTGGAGACCTTGTTCCAACTGATGCCGCCCATCGGACTATAAGAGAGGCCGCATATGAGTCACGAAAAAAACGCGAGCGAAATGCCAAAAGTGCCGGTGAGACGCATGCCGTGGGTGCGCAGTGCGCTGCTCGGCATGGCGATCCTGATTTGCGGCGCGATCATCGGCGGTGTTGTCAGTGCCGTGATGCTCAAAGCGCCGCCGGAACACGGATTCGGTCGGCCGGAGCGTTTGCCGCAGGAAATTGCCGACAGAATGCGCGAAAAATATCGCCTTTCCGAGGAGCAAACCGCGAGAATACGCGCCATCTTTGAAGAACACGCCGACAGATTTGCCGCCATCCGCGCCGAGGTCCATCCGCGAATCGAGGCAGCGCATGAATCGCTCCGCAGCGCCGTGGAGGAAGTCCTCACCCCGGAACAGACCCGGGCATGGCGTGAAGAATTTGAAAGCATGCGGCGCCTCTGGGGTCCCCGCCGGGGCGGCCCGCCCCCATTTCCCAAAGGCCCGCCGCGCTGACCAACATGGCCGGCCCTGTTCAGGGCTTGTGCGTGAGCGCGAAGCGCTTGCCCATGAACGCTGTCGCTTCTTGTCCCTCTCAGAGACCAGCAGCCACGGTGTCCTGCCTTGGGGACTGTGTGATTGCCCTGAATCAAGCCTGCGCACGACGGGACCTGCCATGTTGGCACCTGTTATTGAAAGCGCGCGATGGAAAGGGCTATCGTGATGAAAAAGCAAAGGAGTTTCTTATGCGATCCCTGCAAATTCCCATGGCGTTGCTCGCAATGGCGGCGCTTGCGTGCGCCTGTGCGCTGGGGGAGGACCGTCCTACCCTGCACGCGGCCATCAAAGACCATCAGGTGGTGGTGAAGGCGGGGGATGCGCTGTTCACGGCCTATCAGTTTGCCCCGGACAACAAGTATCCGCATTTCTGGCCGGTGAACGGCCCGGTGTCGGGCAAGTCTGTCACCACGCGATACTCCGAACCCTACCCCCACCACCGGTCGCTCTTTTTCGGGTGCGACAAGGTGAACGGCGGCAATTAC
>CAZLII010000426.1:0-4611 GCA_964559065.1 uncultured Nitrospirales bacterium
CGCGTTTTGATTACCACCGCTTTGCGGACCCCGTCGTATACGTCACCATCGTGGTGATCTCGTTTGGGCTATTGTGTCTGGTATTGCCGCCGGGGTTGGGCGTAGAAGTGGACGGCGCGCGCCGGTGGCTGCAAATCAAGTGGTTTCGATTCCAGCCTTCGGAACTGGCAAAATTCGCCCTGATAGTGCATCTCGCGGTGAAGATGACCGAAAACCGCGACGAAATAAGGCGATTCTGGGGCGGTTTCATGCCGCCCATCGCCATTGCAAGTTCCTTCTCGGCGCTGGTGTTGTTGGAACGCGACCTCGGCGTGCCGGCGATGATGATGGCCACGGCATGGCTGATGATGTGCGTGGCGGGCGTGCGTTGGGGGTATCTGCTGCTCAGCGCGGCGCCCATCGCGGCGCTGGGCGGCCTGTTGGTCGTCTTCGCGCCGCACCGGTTGATCCGCCTGCTGGCCTTCATCAATCCCTGGGAGTACCGCAGCGGAGCGGGCTGGCAACTGATCCAGTCCTATTCGGCGTTTGCCCGGGGCGGCGTGTGGGGGCAGGGCATGGGCGCGGGCGAACAGAAACTGGGCTATCTCCCCGCCGCCCACACCGATTTCATTTTTCCGGTGGTGGGGGAGGAGTTGGGGCTTATCGGCACCCTTTCCGTGGTGGCGCTGTTTGTTCTGCTGACTTGGATGTCGTATAAGATCGCCGTCAACGCGATGGACCATTTCGGGGCGCTGCTTGCCGCCGGCATCGGCATCATGATCTCGTTTCAGGCAGCGTTTATCATGGCAGTGACCATGGGACTGCTTCCCACCAAGGGGCTGCCCCTGCCGTTCATCAGTTACGGCGGCACCTCGCTCATCGTATTCATGGGGATGGTCGGCGTGCTCATGAACATCGGGGCGCATGCTGTCGCCACGGGGGTTCGCAAACCCCTGATGGCGGCATCCTGAAGGGTATCCGGACGGGCTGTTGCATCCGCCGGCCTTGTGGCGGCCATTTGACAATGCTCCGTGTTGCCACAACAATGGGAAGCCGTGTTGCGATGGCACGCAGTTGTCACGATGCGGGCATTACCGTTCCGGATAGAGGCCAATGTGAAAGACTCGCTGACAGGAATCACCCGGAAACAGCGGTGGACGGATTTCCTTATCATTACGGGAATGTGTTGCATCGCACTAGGCGCTCGCGCCTATCGTCTGGAAGAGGAATCGCTCTGGTTCGACGACTTCAACGGCTGGCGATGCTTGGCGTGTAATGACCTGAAGTCATACATGGCCTGCGTATATTCCCCTGAGACACTGAACACCCAGCAAATGCCCTTTTATTATGTGGTGGAATATGCATGGTCGAGAGTGTTCGGTATCGCTCCACTCGCAGTCCGATACCTTTCGGTTTTTTTAGGCATAATTACTGTCCCCGTCATATATTGCATTGCCAGGCCGTTGTTTGGTCCAAGCGCCGGGTATCTGGCATGCCTGTTTTATGCCTTGTCGCCAAGTCAGATCTTCTATGATCAGGCCATTCGCGCATACGCCCTCATAATATTTCTCTCTTCCATATCCATTTACGCCCTGTTGCAGGCTGCACGCCGCGGCGGCGGCCATTGGTGGCTGGTGAGTTTTGCGGCCAACGCAATGCTTATTGGAACCCATATTTTCACTGTTTTCCTTGTCTTGGTGCAGGGATGCTGGTTGTTGTTGGCTTTCAGAAAGTCACCGCGCGCATACATTATCTGGGTTATGGCGCATGGGGTGTTGATTGCTGGGGGGCTCCTTTGGCTGATGGGCAATCTGGACCAGCCAGAGAGTGCCTATGTGCTCTTTCGTGCGCCAGGCCTCCTGGACATCATCGTGTTCCTCTTCGGTCATGACGCCGTTCGCCCCAACATCGAATTGATGCCTTCCGGAGAGACATGGCCGTTTTTATCCCCGGCAGCAGCAAGACATTTTGTCGCCTCCCATGTCTTGTTTGACGCTATCCTGAAGGTGCTGTTTGCCGCGTCCGTATTGTTTTCCTTGTATTGGGCCTTATCAGAAGGATCTTCTTCCATTGTGCTTGACGGGAAAAAAGGCGTTCGCGCACCGTTGATGTTTCTGGCAATGGTCGCCGTACTCCCTGCATTGATCCTCGCGATATTGTCACATGCGTGGCGGCCCTGCATTTTCCCGCGCTATACGTTATACAGTTCGTTGGCGTTGTATGTGTTGGCGGCTGGCATGCTGACGCGCTTGAAACCGGCGGCGCTGCGCCGCGCGGCAATCACTGTCGCCATTGCGACATATGGGTATCAAGCATCGCTCCTGCTGCCCGCGGCCACCCGCACGCAATGGAACGACGCGGCAGCCCGAGTGCGCGCCGGATTTCAGGAAGGAGACATTGTGCTGGCAGGGTCCGCCGCGCCCGATGCCTCGTTCGGCGTCTATTCCTATGTGCTCTTCAACCTGTATTTTCAAGACAGGTGCGACATCCTGCTTCCCGCATACACGCCGCAATATATCGTGGATGCGGGCGCCTGTTACCTGCGCGATGATGCTACGTCGCGGCAGCGGCGCATCTGGGCTGTTCTTATGATGAACTATAACGTATATCCTTCCGTCAATTTCGAGGAATGTCTCGCCGAACGCGGTCTCCAGTTTGTCCGACGGGATTTTACGGCCTTGGAGGGGCTTCGGGTCTATTGCATTACGGCGGATCCGACGCGCGAACCCCTCCCGCCGGAAGCGCAGCAATTTGTGACCATGGGCGTTGATCACGAGGCATTGCTGGGGGAGATTGCGATTGCGCCGGCGGACACGTTCGACACGACACGCGCCCTCGCGCTGCTGCGCAGAATTTGCGGCATCCGGCCGGTAGACGCAGGCGGCTTCGCCGCGCTCAGTTCAGTCGCATTACGCGAACCGGGCGGCGCCACCGTCGGCCTTGCTTTCGCGCGGCGCGCACTCCGGGACGCCCCGGAGAACCTTCAAGCGTTGTTTAACATGGGCGTCGGATTGCTTTTGTGCGATGAAAAGGATGCGGCGAATCAGTATTTTCGACGGGTGTTGGACCAACTCGATCCGGTGGACCGAGCGCCGCTGGTAACCTTTCTGGAAGCCGCCTGCGGCAAACCCGATTCGGAAAGCGCCCGGAAAACAATGCTCTGGCTACGCGAAGAGTGGTCGGAATCATCCAATGCGCTCGCAGCGCCCCAACCTGCTTGGCTTCAGACGCCTGAAGGTATTGACATTCCCCCCACGTTGCTTCATGCCCTGGGCTTCCAAGTTCCCATATACTCCTGCCCCATCTCGCCCTGATTTCAAGCGTATGTGCAAACTTTACGGCCCCTGATTTTTTACTGCCTCTCTCCGTCGTTCCAACCTTGTCGCTATCGGTCTCACACAGTGAAGGCATTCATAGCCCTCCGGCCAACGCACGCGGAAAAGGTAGATCCGGCAGTGCTTCGTCCCTGAAGCAGTGATCTGGCGTAGCCCTCACGGCTGATGGACCGCGCCCGTGGGATGGGTGGCGTCCCACGCAAACCAGAATGTGTACGCGCGCTTGATTGGAAACGAGTTCTGCGCAGGGTTTCCCGCTGCATCCAAAGAAGTGACATTGAAAACCCAGCCAAAGCGCCGAACAGACGACGCACTCCATGTAAGCGCTAATCCTTGTTATCTGTTTAAGATTGCTGCGACCAGCCGCACGTTGTGCTGCCTCGCTCGCAATGATGATACGACCCCCTTCGGGAGACGCCGATACGTTACTGCATTTATGAATTGGCGTACTTAGCCGAAGGCGGGGCGCACGGGAACGACGAAATATAGCACTGCAATGAAGTGTGTGATGCTGCCGACGAGCACAAAAAGGTGCCATATGGCATGATGGTAAGGGAGGCGCTGCCATGCGTAGAAGATGATCCCGGCAGTGTACGCGATCCCGCCGACGGCCATGAGCGTCAGCGCGGCGGGCGGCACCGCCGCCAACGCGGGCTTGATTGTCGCGATTACGGCCCAGCCCATGGCCACATAGAGCACAACCGAGAGTGTCTCCCAGCGTTCCATGCACAACATCTTGAGCAGACATCCTGCCGCGGCCAGCCCCCACAACACGCCGAAAAGCGTCCAGCCCGCAGGTCCCCGCATGGATACAAGCAGAAAGGGGGTATAGGTGCCGGCGATGAGCAGATAGATGGCGCAGTGATCAAAAACCCGCATTAACCGCTTGGCCTTCGGGTGAGGAATGGCATGATAAAGCGTCGAGGTCAGGTACACGGCAATAAGCGTAGCGCCGAAAATACTGACGCTTACTATGCGCCACGGATCGCCGCCCCCGGAGGCAAAAACCACCATTAGCGTTAGCGCAACAACACTTAGCACCGCGCCCACCGCGTGTGTGCTTGCGTTGGCGATTTCCTCGCCCAGCGTATATTTGAATTCCCGGATGCTTTTCATGGCCTTCTTTGACGCTTGGTGCTGATGTCCTTAAAACAATCCCGGAGCGGACGTTATGCCCGATTCGGGCCTCGGAACGCATTCTATCACACGCGCACCACGCGATGACAGGTTGAGGCATTTGCGAAATGGGCTTTTCTGCCCTCAAAGGGGCTGATCCCTATCGGAAATATCGGAGGTT
>CAZLII010000427.1:0-4584 GCA_964559065.1 uncultured Nitrospirales bacterium
CGGCGTCTCCGGTGTTCAGGAACGCCTCTTTCTGGCGTTCATTCATGAGTTCATCCAAGAACGCCATCGTTTCGGCGGGGGTGAGATTCTCCGCCTGCACAAAGCGGATTTCGCCGTCAATGCGCACCGCGGGCGGACTGCCCACCGCCAAGTGCACATCGGAAGCGCCGTGCTTCACCGCGTGTTCCAATATTTTCTGCAGCAGCGACATGACCCATTCCCTCCGTTATTTCCGGCGCATTATCGTACCACAATAGCAGAAACGCATCATCCCCGTGGATTCAAGATTTTCCTCCCCATCGCCACGGATAGCCGCAGATGCGGCAGCAGGAATCGGCCGCGGGCCGTTCGTAACGACAATGCGGACAGGTCACCGTTAAGGCAGATGATGCTTTCCTTTTGGTAGCAACCTGCACTTTTTTCATCTTTCGGACGCCCTTTTCACCCGCATTGGCCAAGGGTTTTCGTCACTCCTGCCTGGTTTGCATACGCTCCCGGCTGCTGGGATTGCCCTTGTTGTGAGAATAAGATGACGCAAATCGGAACTATTCCCGCAGGGCTGAAACATTTTCCTTGATTTTATTCACGATGCGCACAATGTCCCGCATGTCTTCCTCTTCTGCCAAGAGCAATTGATGGATGAACCACATGCCGCTCCTGGCGCAGAGGTTTTCAGTTACCGGGCAGTCATAGGCGCTGTAGTCGTGATGAGGAAACTTGGCGAACACCGGCTGCCGGTAGAGGGGAATCGGATACCCGGCGCTGATGGGCAAGCCCTCCGCGTTTGCCGCCGCAACAAAGCGCTCGCGGGAACAGCCGAAGGCTTCCTCGTCAATGCGCAGGCAATACAGGTGATACGCCCGCCGGGTGATGCGGTTGCTGGAGGGCTGCGGCGTCAGCCCCTCGATTGCGCCAAGTTCAGCGTTGAGATATGCGGCATTGCATTCCCTGCGGAGGGTCTGGTCTTCGAGGCGCGTGAGTTGTGCGCTGAGGATCGCCGCCGCCATTTCGGTCATGCGCGCATTCGTTCCCATATTCTCGTGGTGATACCAGGGCGCACCTTCCACCCGCCCGCAATTCACAATGGACCGACACAAAGCCGCCAAGGCCGCATCATCCGTCAGAATCGCTCCGCCTTCGCCCGCCGTGATGTTCTTGGAATATTGGAAACTGAAGAAACCGCAGTGTCCCAGCGCGCCTGTCCCTTTGCCTTCCCACTTGCCGCCCCAGGAATGACAGGCGTCCTCGATGAATGCCAGTTTGTGACGCTCCGCGACCGCCCGGATGCGGTCAATGTCGCAAATACGCCCGCCGAAGTGGACCGGCATGATTGCCCGGGTGCGCGGGGTAATGGCCCGCTCGATCAGGTTGGGGTCCATGCACCAGGACTTATCCACATCCACAAAGACCGGCGTGGCCCCCCGCCGCAAGACCGCCGATGCCGTGGCGATGAACGTATAGGGCGGCACAATCACCTCGTCGCCCGGTCCAATCCCCAGCGCCTGCAGAATCACCTCCGCTGCCGTGGTGCCGCTGGTGCAGGAAACGCAATGTTGTGCGTCCTGGAAGGCGGCGTATTCGCGCTCGAATAGCCTCACGCGCTCCCCGAAAAACCACTTGCCGCTTTCCAAGACATCCAGAACCGCTGTCCGTTCCCGGTCATCGTGAACGGGCCATGAGGGCCATGTCTTCTCCGGCCCGCGCACAGGGTCGCCACCGAACAGCGCCAGTTGCGTTGATTTTCCGTTGCTCAAAACAGATACTCCTTCTGTCTTGGTTATTTTCCACATCATTTTCCGAGGTTGTTGCCTGCTGTAGAATTATGACCGTTACGCCGCTCCGTAAACAAGCCCCAATCCTGTCTTGATTCTGATACAATGAACGAGAGGGAAACTTGAGACAGGATGGAATACGATGTCGGTCAGGGGTGTTAAATGGGGCAACAAAACGAAGCCCAGGAGGACAAAGCCATGGAACGCTTGAAAGATTTCCTGGAAGGGCGCGATACGCTCTGGGTCAGCCCCAAGAGCACCGTCCGCGAAGCCGTCAAGTACCTTTGTGACAACAAGATTGGCGCCGTTTTGGTCAAGGTGGATGATGAAGCCGTGGGGGTTTTCTCCGAACGCGACCTGATGCACCGCGTAATCAACCAGGGTTTGAATCCAGATGAGGTGCTTGTGGAAGAAGTGATGAGCCGCAACCCCATCACCATTCACGTCAACGACGATATCAATCTTGCCAAGGCGCTCATGCACATGAACAAGGTGCGCCATCTTCTGGTTGTCGGCAAAGAAGGTGAAGTGGTCGGCCTGTTGTCGGTGCGGGACTTGATGGAGCACGATTTGGCCGCCTCGGCGGATCTCATTCATCAATTGAACGACAAGTACTACGAACGCGCCTATGCTGCAAAGTGGCGTGTTTCTTCCAATCGCGTCATTGTGGAAACCTATCATCCAGATTCCTGATTCTTTCCTTTTTTTCGCCGGTCTTCCGCAATTGCATCGGCGATGCGGGGGAATGCTATAGTATCGGCATGCCACTCACAGATGAACAACGCGAATGGCTTGCGCTGACGCTGACGCCGGGGGTCGGCACGACGTTGTTTGTGCGGCTGCTGGCGCGATTCGGCGCGCCGGGGTCGGTATTGCGCGCATCCGAGGCGGCGCTGGCCGAGGTGGTCGGCGAACGATTGGCGCAACGTATCCGAAACTACAAGCAGGCGGTGGATGTCGAGTCGCAGGAACAGGCGCTGGCGAAATACCAGGTGCGCTTCGTTTCGCTGGATGACTCCTTGTATCCAACCCGGCTGGCGGAAATCTATGATCCCCCGCTCGCGCTTTTCATTCGCGGTGAACTATACGAATCCGACCAGCATTGCGTCGCGGTGGTCGGCACGCGCAAGGCCACGGCTTATGGCCTGCGCATGGCGGAGCGACTCGGCGGCGAATTGGCCGCACGCGGCATTGCGGTGGTCAGCGGGATGGCACAGGGCATAGACGCGGCGGCGCATCGCGGCGCACTCGAAGCGGGCGGGCGCACCATCGCCGTGCTGGGCAGCGGGGTGGACATCGTGTTTCCCGCGGAGCATGCGGACCTGATGCAGCAGATCATCAAACAAGGCTGCGTGCTGTCGCCGTTTCCGATGGGCATGAAGCCGCTCAAGGGCAATTTCCCGCAACGCAACCGGATCATCAGCGGGATTTCGCTGGGGACCGTCGTGGTGGAAGCGCCGCCCGGCAGCGGCTCGCTGATCACCGCGCGGCATGCGGCGGAACAGGGCCGCGAGGTTTATGCCGTTCCCGGTCAGGTGGGACAACGCAACAGCATGGGGCCGCATTCGCTCATCCGCGAAGGCGCAAAACTGGTTGAGACGGTGGAGGATATTCTCGTGGAGTTGGAGGTGCCCGCATCGGCGCGCCAGCCCATGCGCTCCGTGCAACCCGAACAGGCGCAGGTTCCAGAACCTGCGCCCCAACCGATCGCCGCGCCCACCACTGCCACGCGAGTAGAGGCAACCCCTGCCGTTCAGTCAAAGCCGCCTGCGCCCATGCCGCCCATTTCCCCCACGGAAAAAGACGTGTTGTCCGTGCTGTCGCCCGATGGGTCCTTTGTGGATGAAATCGCCATGGCCTGCCGTATTTCCGTGTCCGAGGCGCTGAGTTCACTGACCATGCTGGAATTGAAGGGGTTGGTGCGGCAATTCAGCGGCAAGCGGTTCGCCCCGCGATGAGCCGGGGATCAAAGTTTCCATCGCGATATTCGCGTGTGCAGGACTGGGCGGAGCGCATCCGCAGGGGCGATCCCCTGCCGCCCGCCCTCGGCGCAGCGCTTCAGGCCGCAACCGTCGTCCCGCGCGCCGGGATGTGGTTGCGACTGCGCAGCCCGCGTGCGCGCGTGGACGCGCGGGTCATCAGTTTCGGCAACATCACAGCGGGCGGCGTCGGCAAGACCCCGGCCGTCATCGAACGGGCCGGGCTGGAACTTGCCGCCGGGCGGAAGGTGGCCGTGATTACCCGAGGCTATCGCGCGCAAAAAACTCCCGAGCCGCTGGCGGTGTCTTCGCATGACCTTGCCGATGACATAGCGGAACGGATCGGCGATGAAGCGGCGCTCATTCTGCGCCGCGTGCCGGGCGTTATCGTGGTCAAGGCCGCCAAGCGCGTCGCCGGGGCGCGCCTGGCCATCGCACAATATGGGTGCGACACGCTGATCCTGGACGATGGATTCCAGCATGTCGCCCTCGAACGCGACGAGAACATCCTGCTCATTGACGCCGTCAATCCGTTCGGAAACGGATACCTGATTCCGCGCGGCATCCTGCGGGAACCGCTCCGCGCCATTCGACGCGCCACCGCCATCATCCTGACGCGCTGCGATCAGTGCCCTGACCCCGATGCGATCGTGCGGCGCGTGCGCGCACTGCATCCCGATGCGCCCATCCGGCTCACAATCCATGCGCCAGACGGATTCTACCGCGTAACGGATGGCGCATCCGTTCCTTTGGAAATGCTGCGCCGGGAACCGGTGCATGCCGTGTGCGCCATCGGTAGTCCGGAGTCTTTTTTCAAGACCCTGGAATCCCTG
>CAZLII010000428.1:0-4576 GCA_964559065.1 uncultured Nitrospirales bacterium
AGCCTGTACTCCAGAACCATGACAGGCTAAAGCCTGTACTCCAGAACCATGACAGGCTAAAGCCTGTACTCCAGAACTATAGCGCAAGCGTGCCGCCGTTGTACGACCAATGTCTTATAGAGATATCAGCCACAGGATAAATCCAAACATCAGCGCAACGATAAGAACGAAGATCGCCAGTATAAGGTAAGGGTTTTCGATGCCGAATTTTTTCACGGCATAGGCCGTCGCTTCGATTGCGGTGATCACCAAATCAAGAATATCGCAGATGATGCCGAGCATACGACCCTCCGGAGTGATCCTTCCGTTTTCTATCGGCGTGAGAGGATGCTCCTTATCCGGATGGACCAAGTCGGGCTGTAATCAGGGCAATTGTCATCAGCGTTGATCAGGCGGCAATAGGCCGGTTCCTGGCTCAGGGTCTGCATGGCGCCGTCGCAACGGCAGAATTGCACCTTCCGCTTCACGCAGCGGAGTTCCGCATCGTCATTGACGGCGTGCCGGCAGGTCTCACACTGCGTCATGACGCCTCCTTCACGGGACGGCCTGTGCGACGGCATGCGCCGCTGTGTCCCTGTTGAGTATAACATCCAGGTAATCCTGCAATGCGCCGATTTCCTCCGGGCGGCCGACGAGCGGCGGCATATAGGCGCGATATATCAGGTCTTCGGGATACTCGTGCAGCGATTTCAGGAAGACACCGATGCTCTCGTGGTCGCGCCCCTTCATGAGCGTGCGCATGGCGCGGTAGCCGTCAACAGTATGGCAGGACATGCACTGCCCGCGAAACATCAGTTCCCCCCTGAGGCGATGCGCGGCGCCTGCCGCTGCGCCGCCGGGGGCCGGATTGGCGGCATCCCAGAGGCGGCGCTCTTCCGGGCGCGCCCAAATCGTGTTGACAAGATAACCCTCACGGTTCATACGGTCCACTTCATGCCTGCGCACGCCGCTGGAATACATGTGGTGTCCGATAACATAGGGCTTGCGGAGCATCTCGCGGGAGTATTCGGTGGAGGCGGTGGCCGCCAGCGCAAGCAGTAGCAGCGCCACGGCATGGCCGAAGCCGAAATCTTTGGGATTCCGCCAGGCCAGAAGATACACAATGACCGCGATGGTGGCCGAGGTCATGATGGTGACCAGCGCCATGCGCGTGACCTGGGTAAAGGTGCCCTGCCCGATGGTGCTGATGCCCAGGCGCAGCAGGTCCAGTTGGGATGCGGGCACATTCCACAGATACCACAAGAATCCCACCGGCAACAGCACAAACGACGGAATGAGCCACAGGGCGGACCAGCGCATCACTTCAGCCTTCAATTCCGGCCGGGCGTAACTGTCAATGCGACTGGCCGTCACAAAGGCCCACAACCCCGCCAGGGAAATGCAAATCAGCGTGCGCAGCAACAGGCTGGGCCACATGGTGGGGTTGAAGAAGGCCTGCCAGAACATGGACGCCTCGTTGCCGCTACCGGCGACGCCCAGCCACGCCTGCCCCGGCGTCAGCATGAAGGTCAAAATGCCATTGATGACGAACAGGCTCATCCACGCGGTGGCGGCATAGACCCACCCGATGGCCAGATGCAGGCGGTTGGAGACGCGGCCCCAAGTGTAGTAGTACACCGCGGCGGCGGTGATTTCCATGATGAAGAAGGTCCACTCGATGGCCCACGCGAAGACGAAGTTTCGGATCAGCGTGCTGGTGGCTTCGGGATGCGCCAGACCAATGGCGAACCAGATGCCGACGCCCGTCATCGCACCGAACACGGCGGTGAGGATCAGGAAGAATTTGGAATGCCCCCGGAGCACTTCCAGCCAATCTTCGCGTCCTTCGCGCAGGGCCTTGCGCTCCGCCAGGGGCAGATAAAAGCCCCCGCCGATGGCGAAATGCGAGATGAGCACGTGAATGATCGCGATGATGCCGATCACCCATCCGCCGCCGATGATGGGAACCTCCCATGCCGGATAGTTCATGCCATATTCTCCCAAAAGCGCCGGGGTTTAGTGCCCTGCCGCGCCGTAAACTTCCCAGTAGCCCATGACGGTCAGGCCGATAAGGCCAATCACCGCGAGTAGTCCAAACCATGTGGCGACGCGCGCCCGCCGGGCCAGTTTGCTGTCGCGATCATAGAGCGGAATCAATGCCCAGAGCAGACCGCCGATGGTGAACATGCCGATGCCCGCAAATTCCCCCGCTACGCCCGGCAATATCCGACCGAAAACCTTGAGCGCCTGGAACTGACTCATGAAATACCATTCCGGGTGAATGCCCATCGGAGCGGCCACCAGTGGGTCCGCCGGCGGCCCCAACTGCCACGGATATACCGACGCCAGCAGCGCCAACACGTTCAGCGCGATCAGCCACATCGCCAGGTCTTTCATGAAAAAGTTCGGGAAAAAGGGGATGGTGTGCCGCTCTGACGACGGTTTTTGCGCCTCACTCGGCGGCACTGCGTTGCCATGAAATACCACGAGCGCCAGATGCACCGTCAGCACGCCGATGAATACCAGCGGCAACACCACCACGTGCAGAGCGAAGAAGCGCGCAATGGTAATGCCTGTAACTTCCGGGCCGCCTTGCACGAGGTTTTCAATAATCGGCGCCATGCCCGGCATGGTCTTGGGGATTTCCAAGCCGATCTTCGTGGCGAAATAAGCCAGTTCGTCCATCGGCAAAAGATAGCCGCTGAAGCCGAAAAGCATGGTCATGCCGAGCAACGCCAGCCCGGTCCACCATCCGAACTCACGGGGTGGGCGGTAGGCTTTCATGAAAAACACCGAAAACATATGAACAAAGACGCAAAACACCATAAGGTTGGCCGACCAGGAATGTGCGGAGCGGATGAGCCAGCCAAATTCAATCTCATAGGTGATGACCCGCACGGAATCATAGGCTTCCGGCCCCGGACGGTAGTAGAGCAGCAGCAGGATGCCGGAGACCACCTGCACCACGAAGAAAAACAACGACAGGCCGCCCCAGTAGTACCAGAAGGAATAACGGTGTTCCGGGACCACCTTTTCGCGGGCCAGCGCGAGGATGGCGTCCAAGCCGATGCGTTCATCCAGCCAGGCGTAGAGGTAATCCTTGAGGCGCGTTGACGCCATGTCGTCACGCGCGGGTAATGATGATGTGCTCATCGTTGACCTCCACTTGAAATGCGGACAGGGGCCTGGGCGGCGGCCCTGCGATGTTTTTTCCGGTTTGCGGGTCATAGACGCCGCTGTGGCATGCGCAGAATATGCGGCCTTCCTCCGGCTGATACTGCACCGTGCAGCCCAGATGCGTGCAGACCGCGCTGTAGCATGCCACAGTGCCGTCCGGGAGGTGAATCAGCATCGCCGGGGTGACCCCGAATCGGAACATCATCGCAGTGCCGGGTTCCGGCAGGTCCGTTTTGGGGAGAGTGACCTGTGTGACCGCGGCCAGTTCCCGCGCCTGTTCCGCAGGCGACACGAGATACCTGTAAACGGGATAGGCAATGGCGGCGGCGTAACACGCGCCCACCGCGCCCAGACCGGTGGCCGCAACAAACTGTCTCCGGTCCATTTTACCGGTGGAATTGTCCCCGGCGCCAACATCCTCAGGCATATTGTTCATCCACTCCTTTCGCGCGCGTCGCCACGGCAACCATCCACCCCATGACGGCGACCATGACCACAAAGAGCAGCAGGAAAACCGCCACCACGACCCAGTTCGTGCTGACCGGGCTTTGCCACACATCAAACCCGCGCAGTTTCAGTGTGACATCGCGAATGCCGTCGCGATACACCGTCATCAACAGCAGGTTGACAAACACCGCACCGGCGCAAAGGCCGCACCAGCCCCAGGAACGCCGGTGCTCCTGCTGTGCGGCCAGGAATCCCAGCGCCGCCACGGCCAGCGCGCTCAGGATGAGCAGTCCGCCGCAAAGCAGGTAGAAGGTGCTGCCGCGCAGCGCCGTCCGCACCGCTTCCGGTTGCGCCGCATAGACCCGCCATGCCAGCGGAATCTGCACCAGCGCGAAAATGCCCAGCAGCCGCCCGCCGCGCCGCCGCATGAACGCCGCCGCCGCCGCCGGAATGTGCCGCTTCATACCCAGCAGCATCACCATCGCCCCGCTGACGCCCAACGACCCGATCATCATGTAGAGCCACCTCGGCATAATGGTGGGATCGCCCTTGGGCAACTGGAAGCCCAAGGGGTTCTGCCGGTACATCTCCGGCCAGACCTCCGGCCGCAGCATGAGCGTCATGTTGTTCGTGTAGATGTGCGCGACCTTGAGCAGGAACAGGAGCGAGAGCAGCCCCACCCAGCCGAAGGCGCTGCCGCCCCGGGCGCGGTAGGCCATGTTGTAGGCGAGGAAATACCCGGCCATGATCAGGAAGATCACCGCGATCCAATACGCCCCGATGAGCACGCTCGAGGTGTAGAGCGCGCGCCCGTAGAGCACCTGCGTGAACAGCAGGGGCGGCACGCCGAGATTGATGACGAACGCGATGATGATGGGGACCCGATACGACAGTGCGCCGGCGGCGTTGATCAGCGTTTCGGATCGAAGCGGTCTGGTTGCAGCCGCAGCCCGACGATACCGTTCCGCGCTTT
>CAZLII010000429.1:0-4570 GCA_964559065.1 uncultured Nitrospirales bacterium
GTAGTGGAATTCGTGGGCGCGCAGTCCGGCAACGACAATTCGCGGCTGGTGCGCGAATTCGCGCGGATGGCCGCCACCCGACTGAACAAACGGGTCCTGCTGCTATCCGCCGGGCCTTCGGCCTATGTGAACCAAATGGCGGTCGGGGGAGCGGTGCGCGGCTGGGAGGAAATGGCGGAGACGGGAGAATTGTCGGAATCCCTGTTCTACTCCGCCGGCGATGCCCGCCTGACGGTCAGCCAGATGGCATCGAACAACATCTCCCTGCCGTCGGTGCTGTCGTCACCGCATCTGTCCGACGTGTTCAATGGACTTCGGGAACGGTTTGACCTGATTCTTATTGACGCCCCATCCTTTGAAGCGTCGTCGGATGCCGTATTGCTCGCGCCGTTTGCGGACGGCGTGATTGTGGTGGTGGAGGCGGGTCGCACCCGGTGGCAGGCCATCGAACGCTGGGTCAATCAAATCGTCGGTCAACATGGCAATGTGCTGGGCGTGGTCTTCAACAAACGCCGCGACTACATCCCGCGTTTCATCTATCGCCGGCTTTGAACGACTACCCGTTGACACGGTCTTGGCTGCAACCCCCACGGGCAGTATAAGAGGCGCATTTCATTATCCCTGCAAAGGCCGGGGTGTGCGTTGTGCATGTCGGGCTGCAACAATTCCTTCCGGCGCGAGGGAATAGGGCGCCGGGTGCAGATGTTCTTTCAGGACGTAAGGAGAAACGGATTCGCCGGTTATCTAAGGGCGCATTGGACAGTGTTTGCGATCCCAGCGGCAACCAGTCCGATAAGATAGCGGACGAACACGCAAGAATCCACACGAGGCAGAGGCAGCATTGAAACGAAACAACGGCACATTTGTATCCCGTATCTGGGAAAGGATTCGCGGAAACGGCGCGCGCCAAGGCGCATTCATCGAGGGTTTGCTTTCGGAGCGTTCCTTCGAGGAGCAACTGCTCAAAGAACGCGCCCGCAGCGACCGTGGCGGCGGGACTTTCTGTATGGTGGTGATTGATATTCCCCTTCCGCGCGGCAGCACAGCGCATCAACAGGCCGCGTGGGTGCTGGCATCGGCGCTGCATGATCGCACGCGAATCATTGACACGAAAGGATGGTTCGGGGATCGCGTGGCGGTGATTCTACCCAATACGGCCCCCGGCCACGTGGGGAAAATCTGGAATGACATTCGCCAACTGTTTCAGAAGCGCGTGCAACCGCGCGATGCGGACTCACCTCTCAAAATCAATCTTACGCACGAAATATATGTATATCCGAGCGACGGCGCCGGCAAAGCCTTGCACGAGGCGACCGGCAGGTTCCGTTCGGCAGCGGAATGAGGACACAGAACTACGATGTCTCCAAAAATTCACAGCATCCCCAGTGATCCTTTCCTGCACGGCATTGCCTTGCGTCAGGGAAAGGGCATAGTGCTTGACGAGGGCGGCCCTGCGATAGCAGACGCCATTGCCATCACGCGTCCGATTTTCATTCAGATTCGCGACGCTGACGACCGGGCCGTTCAAGATGGTCCCGAATCTGACGTCGTGGTGCAATCCCGGCCGATGAACGCGCTGCTCGCACGGCCATTCCCGCGATGGAAACGCCTGCTGGACATCGCAGGCGCGCTCGTCGGAATCCTGTTGTTCGGTCCGGTGATGATCGCCATCGCGCTTGCCATCAAGTTGACTTCGCCGGGACCGGCGCTGTTTCGACAGCAGCGCGGCGGGCTGGGCGGCATGCCGTTTACGGTGTACAAGTTCCGCACGATGTGTGTGGATGCGGAAGCGAAAAAGGCGGCATTGCTCCGATTCAATGAGCGCCAGGGTCCCGCATTCAAAATGAAACATGACCCCCGGATTACGCCGATTGGACGGATTCTGCGCAAGACCAGCCTCGATGAACTGCCCCAGTTCTTCAATGTGCTCAAGGGAGACATGAGCCTTGTCGGCCCGCGTCCCCTGCCCGTGGAAGAAAACAGGCAGTGCGAGCGGTGGCACCATGCGCGGCTCGATGTGAAACCGGGTATCACCTGCATCTGGCAGATCACCAGCCGCGACGAAAGTTGCTTCGACCGCTGGGTGCGGCTCGACATGCAATACATCCGTGCCCTATCATTCTGGACGGACCTCAAGTTGTTGTTCATGACGATTCCGGCGGTGCTCTTGCGCAAGGGCGCGCATTGATACTAATTTTCCGGCGGGATTAGGTGCGGAGAAACGACTTCAGGCGGGGAAGCAGGATGCGCAAACTGAAACAGTTGATCCTTCTTGTCTTATACTACGGCATCACCCGGCATCTGCCGGAACACAGCCTGCCACGGGGCATGCTGTGGTGCCGTTTGCGGCGGTGGACCGCCGGGCCGCTCCTCAAACGTTGCGGCAAGGACGTAAGCATCAACCGGGGCGCGCATTTCGGCAAAGGCGACATGGTTTCTCTGGGTGACCGTTCCAGTCTGGGCATCAACGCGCGCATCGTAGGCGAAGTGACGATGGGTAATGATGTCGGTACCGCGCACAACGTGTTTATCACAGCGTCCAACCGTGAATTCTCCAGGACTGATGTGCCCATTATTTCACAGGGGAAACGCCCGGATGCCCCCGTTGTGATTGACGATGACGTGCTGATTCTCGCCAATGTCATCATTCTGCCGGGTGTGCATATCCATTCCGGCAGCATCATCGGCGCGGGCGCGGTGGTGGCCAAAGACGTGCCGCCGTTCTGTATTGTGGCGGGCAATCCGGCGCGGGTGGTGAAATGGCGCAAGGACCCCACCCCGGAGTGTTTTGGACCGAAGATGACGCCGGTGGCGGGCGACCACATGAAACCCAAGGCCTAGGCATGGACGCCGGATCGCGATCGGCATGGCCCCTGAAAACGGGCCTGGCCGCCATCGGCGCAGTCGCGGGCGGAAAAGCGGCGCTGACCATCGCGGACCAGGGCATCGTCAGCGCGGCGAATTTCGCCACGAGCATCATCATCGGACGGATGTGCAGCAAGGAGGAGTTCGGGCTGTACCTGCTCGGATTCAGCATTGTTATCCTCGTCGTCAACACCCAACTGTCGCTGATTTCCGCCGCCTATACCGTTTTCAGCCCGCGCATGCGCGGTGAAGCGCACGCCCGTTACACGGGCAGCACCCTGATTCACCAAATCGTCTATGCCTGCATTGTTGTGGCCGCGCTCTTCTTCGCGGCAACTGCGATGCGCCTGTGGGGCGGGCCGGAAGGGCTTGGGCCGGTGCTTTGGACCCTGGCCGCCGTCATCGCTCTGATCCTGCTTAAGGAATATGCGCGGCAGGTGTGTTTTGCCGGGCTGCGCATCAAGACCGTTTTTGCGCTCGACACGGCGGTGTCCGTGCTGCAGGTGGCGGGGCTGCTTGGGTTGGCCTATGCCGGGGGCCTGTCGGCGCGGCATGCCTACGGCGTGATCGGACTGTGCGCGGGGGCGGCGGGCTTGCTGTGGCTGGCGGCGTCGCGCCGCATGTTTTCCCCGCGTTTGTCCGAAGCGGGAGCGCATTTCCGAAAGAACTGGGGCTATGGCAAATGGATTTTCGCGTATAACGTGGCCTTTGTCGCCAGCAACCAGATATATCCCTGGCTCCTGCTGGCCTTTCACGGCGCAGAAGCCAACGGAATTTACGGCGCGTGCGCCGGGGTGATCTTTCTGGTGAACCCATTGATCATCGGTCTGGGCAATTTTCTCGGGCCGAAAACAGTGCACGCCTTGACCGAGAACGGCCCGCAGGCAATGCGCCGTGTCGTGCGGCTGGCGGACCTCTTTTTCCTGGCGGGCATCGGCGGCTTTGCGGTTCTCATGTTTTTTGCGGGCGAGTGGGTGTTGACATTATTCTACGGACAGAAATATGCGGGGCACGGCGCGGTCGTGGTGGTGTTGGGGGTGGTGCAGGTGGCCTGGGCGCTGACGGTGCCCGCGAACTTCGGACTCAACGCCCTGGAGCGCCCCGACATCGCCTTCAAGAGCCTGTTGCTTTCTCTTGGCGTGATGGTTACGGTGGGCGTGTGGCTGGTGTGGGCTTATGGCCCGATGGGCGTGGCATTCGGCCTGCTCGCCGGGAACATCGCGGCATGTGTTTTTACCCGCGCATATTTTGGCAGGCAACTCGGCATTCGGCAGGCCCAACATGGTAAACTATAGAGAAGAACGGATGGAGATGCAATGCAGGTGATGGATTCCAACCGGCAGGGCGGAGAGTCCTCGCGGGGCCGCACACACTGGGCGTTGTTCCTGTTGATCGCAGGCGCGTTTTTCGTCATTGAACATGACACCCAATCCCCCGAACTCTTCAATTTGCTGATGACCGCCGAGAGTCTGGAGGAATTCGGCAATATCGAACAGATGTATCAGCCCCGCGCGTGGCGTCAGGCGGGGGCCTTGTTGCTTGGCGCCATGGGCTTCTTCTTTATCATTCAGAAACGGCGCAGCGGCGAAGGCCGCCTGGACATGCTCGGCGCGCTGATGATTTTCTTCCTGCTGTGGTCGGGATTGAGCATGGCCTGGTCGGATGATCCCGCCCTGAGTTTTCGCCGCTATGTGATGTTCGCGTT
>CAZLII010000430.1:0-4567 GCA_964559065.1 uncultured Nitrospirales bacterium
ATGACAACGTGTTGTGCGTTGCATCGGGCGCGGATTATCACCTGGACGGCGTGCGCGTGGAGAACCGGCGCTGGCGGATGGAGGAGGAATTCGATTATCTTCGCGAACCGGACATCGGCCTGATGCCGCTCGCGGACACGCCGCGCGCGCGCGGCAAGTGCGCGTTCAAGGCGCTGCAGTACATGGGCGTCGGCACGCCGGTGGTGGTCTCGCCCGTGGGCATGAACGCCGAGGTTGTGGAGGATGGGGTCAACGGTTTTCTGGCGGATACGCCGGAGGCGTGGCGCGAGAAACTGGCGCGTCTGATTAGCGACCCGGACTTGCGCAGGCGCATGGGCATGGCCGCGCGCGAAAGCGTCCGCCGCCGTTATGCGCATGAAGTGCATTACCCCGCGTTTCGACAAGCCCTGGAATCGGCGGCCGCGCGCCGCCACTGAGATGGAACCGTTGCATGCAACTCTCGAATAATCCGGACATCGCCATCGCGCAGGAATGGGCGGGTGAACTGGAACAGTGGATTCGCCGCCACGGACTGCGGGGATACGACCCTTTCGACGTGAAGCAGCACCCGCTGCTGCGCGCGATGCAGGGCCGCCGCCTGACCCGGCGCGCAAGCACCGCGCTGTGCGACCTGTTCCCCACGCTGATTCGCCGCGCGCTGCGCGTCGCGCCCACGGAGAATCCCAAGGCGCACGCACTGGCCGCGCTGGGCCGCCTGCGCCTTTTCCAGGTCACCGGCGACGACGAATTGCTGGACCTTGCGCGCGGACACCTGCAATGGCTGCGGGAACACGCCTGCCCCGACCAGCCCGGTCTGTGCTGGGGATATCCGTTTGCGGTGCGTGGCAAGGGCGTCGAGATTCCGGCGGGCATGCCCGTGGCCGTGGTGGGCGCGATTGCGGGCGAGGCGTATCTGCTCGCGCACGAAATCACCGGCGAAACGGGGCACTTGGATGCGGCCCACTCCATCGCCAGGTGCTTCCTCGATGTGCTGCCGCAAATGCCCCAGCCCGACGGGACCTGCTGTTTCGCCTATGCGCCCGGCGACGGCCGCCGTGTGCACAACGCCAACCTGCTGGTGGCAGAATTGCTCGCGCGCGTACATGCGGTTACCGGCGACACCGCCCTGGCCGGACCAGCGGACGCGGCGTTGCAATTCACCCTGTCGCGGCAGCGGGAAGACGGATCATGGCCCTACGGCGAATACGAAGCGGGGGAGCCGTTTGAAGAAGGCTTGCTCCGCCTCGTTGACCATCACCACACGGGTTTTGTCCTGCGGTCGCTGCACCGCATTTACCTCCTGCGCAGGGAAGAGCCGCTGCGCGACGCGCTGCGCAAAGGCTTTTGCTATTACCAGCAGAAACTTTTTCTGCCCAGCGGCATGCCCATAAACGCCTACGGGCGCTATCCCGTGGACATCCACGCCTGCGCCGAAGCCGTGCTGTGCTGCGCCGTGCTCTCCGAGAGCATCGCCGGCGCGAAGAACCAGGCCATCCGGACCATGCGCTGGTCGTGGTATCGCATGCGACGCCCCGACGACGGCGCGCCCATGCACCGCGCCTATCCCGGATACACCGTCCGCATCATCTTCCCCCGCTGGGGCGTCGCCTGGATGCACCGCGCCCTCGCGGAATATGTGTATCGTGTACGCGCATAATCGCACAGCCTTCACTTAACCCGGCGGCTCCAGTATTCGGCGAGGATGGAAGCGGTGATGATGCACCAGGTGGCAAAGAGCGCGGCGGGCAGGGCGGTCTGCGCCGTGAAATGCTTGAGGGCGAGCACCGCGCCGAGGCCGGCGTTCTGCATGCCGACTTCCAGCGCGAGCGTGCGGCATCGTCTGGCATCGAAGCGATAACATTTCCCCGCGCCGTAGCCGAGCAGCAGGCCGAAGGCGTTGTGCAGGGCGACGGCGACGAAGACCAGGGCGGTCATCTGCCGGAGGTGGTCCACATTGAGGGCGACGACCAGCCCGCAGATGAAGGCGATGAAGATTGCGGAAAAGGCCGGAAAGACGACCACAATACGGTTGATCCGATCGCGAAGGAGATAGCGGAGCGCGAACCCCGCCAGCAGGGGCAGAATGACCATCTTGACGATGCTCAGAAACATGGGCCAGAACTGCACGGGCAGCCACGCACTGCCGAGGACGTAGGTGAGCGACGGCGTAAGCACCGGCGCGAGGAGCGTACTGGTGGAAGTGAGTGCGACGGAGTACGCCACGTCGGCCCGGGCCAGATAGGAGATGACGTTAGAGGCCATGGCGCCCGGAGTCGCGCCGACGATGATGACGCCGAGCGCCAATTCCGGCGGCAGCCGAAGCAGTTTCGCGATCGCGAATCCCAACGCGGGCATGATGGCGAACTGCGCGATCGATCCCAGAAGCACCCACCAGGGCTGGCGCAGCACGGGCAGGAAATCGGCGGGCCTGAGCACCGCCCCAATCCCCAGCATGGTGCACGCGAAGAGCCATTCCGTGTAGGGTTGCAGCGCCATGAGCGCGGGCGGATGGAGATAGCCGAGCGCGCACGCCAGAATCACCCAGAGAAATAGCAGGCGCGTGAATCCTTCACAGACCTTCTGAAACATCTTCCTTCGCCTTTGGGGATTTGCGCTGCAAGACTAACAAAACAAGCATCCACCAGCAAATCCGCAAAAAAAATCCCCAATAAGCGTTCCATCCGCATCGTATACCTTGATGGGGTGCTGCTGAGCGACATGCAGTCCCGCTTTACGCAGCCGGTGCGCGAGCGCGTTCTCATACACCTTCTCCAGATGCCCGTGGCCGTGGTATTCATGGATATCATAAGATGTCTGCCGCACCCGATCACACAATGCTTTGATATTGATCAATGTCTTCCTTTCCTTTGTGTTCCTTGCGTTCCATTTGATCATGGCGGAATATTTATGAACCACAAAGAACACATAGAACGCAAAGAACTGCATGCGCACGCGCTCTGTTGTGCTCTTTGTGTTCTTTGCGGTTATAAAAACAGATTCTTATGAAATGTCTGCGGCGTCGAGGTGGCAGAGGACCTTCTGGCGGATGGTGTCGGCGTGGAGTGCGATAGGCGGCTGGCCGGGCAGGTCGGCGGCGTCAATGACGCGAACGACATGGGCAAGCGATGCGGCGTCGGCCAGGAGACGCGGCAGCGCGTTCTCCGCGCCTTCCAGGAAATCCCGGTTGATCACGGTCGCCTCGTTCTGGGGAAAGAAGGCGAGGTAGAGCATGTCCATCTCGACGAGTTCGCTGAAGAAGTGGGTGCCAAGGGAGACATCGGGGACGAGGTCGTCACGCATGGCGACGATCTCGCAGAGGATCGAGACGGTATTGATCTCGGCGAAGGAGACGGGGACGCCGAGTGAGGGCGTGGTGGTGCCCCACCTCCCCGGTCCCAGCAACATGGTGCAGCCGGGTCCTGCGGGGCGGGCCAGGCGCGTGACACGGCCGATGAGGCGGGCGACGGCATAGCGGTCGCGCAGGGGCAGTTGGCCGTACACGGCGGGGCAGACATAGATGATGCGGTTGATGCGGTCAATGCGGCTGCGCCCGATGACCGGCCCGTCGCTGCGCAGCAGGACGCGGTCCGCCTCCAGCCCCGCCGGGATTTCCACATCAAGCGCGCCGCTGCTCACCTGCAGTGGACGGCATTGGACCAGGTTGACCTTGTAGTTGTCGGCATCCTGGAAATTTGCGGTGAATTCGATGTCCACAGGGTAGTCATAGGCCGCCTCGATGATGCGCAGCATCTCGCGCATGTCCTCGACGAAGGAGGTCTTTGAGAGCAGCGTATCGAAGGTGAGTTGTGGCGGGGCCTGGCCGAGGCCGCGCTCGCGCGCCAGCCGCGCGAGGCGCGGGTCGCGTGTGGCGAAAATGTCCACCGGCAGTTCGGGGCTGGCCCGCAATACATCGAGATAATCCGCCGTGACGAGTTGATTGCCTTCGAGATCGATCACGTCCACCTTCTGCTGGGCGTAAGCGGCGCCGTCATCGCGTTTGGCTTCGGGGCGGCGCTCCGGCGCATTGAGCGCAACCAGGCGCGTGTAGTCGTCGTCGGCGCGGTCCACGGCGCGCGTGCCCAGGCCAAACACCAGGCGCAGCATCCCCGCGCGGGGATCAATGTCGCTGCTCCAGACATAGGGGTTGAAGGACAGCCCCACGCCGGCCACATGGGGATAGAAGAGGTGGTCGTGCATCGAACCTGACACGCGCTGCACCAGCAGCGCCATCTGTTCGTCGAGATGGAGGATATTGTGGCGGGCGCGGTAGGCCAGCGCCTCCTCGCTCATGGTGCTCGCGTAGATGGTCTTCACCGCGGTGAGGAAGTCTTCGAGACATTGTACGCGCGACCCCTGGTTGGGGCAGAACACACTCACATATTTCCCAGCGAAGGAATTGCCGAAATTGTCTTCAAGCAGGCTGCTTGAGCGCACGATGATCGGGGATCGCCCGAAATAGTCGAGCATTTCCGAGAATTGGGCGACGATGTCGTCGGGGAATGCGCCGGTCATGATGCGCTGGCGGGCCTGTTCGGCGCCCTGCAGGAAGGTGTCCGGATTCTTCTGG
>CAZLII010000431.1:0-4560 GCA_964559065.1 uncultured Nitrospirales bacterium
GGGTGATTGTGAGCGTGCCTTCGGGCATCACGGCAGTGGAGCGGCGCGCCGTGACGGAGAGCGCCAAGCAGGCGGGCGCCAACAAGGTGTACATCATCGAAGAGCCGATGGCGGCGGCCATCGGCGCGGGGCTGCCGGTGCAGGAACCGCAGGGCTGCATGATTGTGGACATCGGCGGCGGGACCACGGAAGTGGCGGTGATCTCACTGGGCGGAATTGTATTTTCCAAGTCGGTGCGGGTGGCGGGGGATGAGATGGACCAGGCGATCATCCAGCATCTGAAGCGCACCTACAACATGATGGTGGGCGAGCGGACGGCGGAACAGATCAAGATTGCCGTTGGGTCGGCGTTTCCGCTGAAGGATGAACTGGAGATGCAGGTGAAGGGCCGCGATCAGGTAATGGGCCTGCCGAAGGTAATCACGATTACCTCTGAGGAAATCCGCGAATCGCTTCGGGAGCCGGTGAGCGCGATCGTGGATGCGGTGCGGGTTACATTGGAACGCACCCCGCCGGAACTTTCCGCAGACATCGTGGACCGCGGCGTGGTGCTGGCGGGTGGCGGCGCGCTGTTGCGCGGCCTGGACCAGTTGCTGTCGAAGGAGACCGGCCTGCATGTGACGGTTGCGGAAGACCCCCTCACGGCGGTTGTGCTGGGCGGCGGCCTGTTTCTGGATGAACTGAAAAACACCATGGAAGAAGAAATGTAGCGACGCCTTTGCGGAACGAAGCGGTTCCGCGCGTTGCCCGAGTAAAGGCCTGTGAATATCTCGCGTCAGATAAGTGAACACCGGCCTGTGGTGGTCTTGATTGTCCTGGTGGCATTGTCTCTTGCATCGCTGATCACAGGCGCGGAGGCCACATTCATCCATGTGGGTATCAAGCGGGCCGTATCGCTCACCGTGTATCCTTTCCTTAAGGCCAAGTACAGCGTTGAAAAAGCGGCGGATTATGCCTTTAACCTGTTGTTCAATTATGACGCGGTGCGCCAGGAGAACGCCGCACTGCGACAGAACGTGGCCACCCTGAAAGCGGCCGTGAGCCGCCGCGCCGAATTGCATGATGAAAACCGGCGCCTGCGGCAGATGATGGATTTCGTGCGCAGGGAGCCTCGTCTGACGCTGGAACCGGCTGCGGTGATTGAGAGTTACAAGGGCATGCTGCGCATTGATCGGGGCTCGTTGCACGGCATCCGCGAATCTATGGCGGTGGTGACGGAAGACGGGGTGGTGGGGGTTGTGATCGAGGTGGATGCGGTATCGGCGGTGGTGGCGACCCTGCATCATCCGGAATGCAAGATAGGCGCGATGGTGATGCGCAACCGACTGCGCGCGTATGACGGCGTCATTCACGCCAGCGGCAGCGATCTCAGTCGCATCTGCACCATGGACTACATTGACATGAAAAACGACGTGCGGGTCGGCGACCTGGTGGTGGCCAGCCCGGAGAGCCTTTTCCCCACCGGCTATCCCATCGGCGTGGTCAGCGCGCCGCCGCATGAGAGTGGGTCGCTTTGGAAAACAGCGGAAATTGCGCCGGCGGTGGACCCCTATCGCCTTGACGCGGTATTTGTCGTGCGACAAGCCATTCCAGATTCGGACGAGTTGGCCGCGCAGCCGGCGCCGATCCTCGCGCGATCGCCGTCCAAGGCCCCGGAAATGCCGGATAACCGTCCGATTCAGGAACGCTATGCGCCATGAGGGAGGACAGCAGTATTCGATGGCCAAAAATGCAGTGTGGGTTGTGATCACCATGGCGGCCGCGTTGCTGCAAACCACATGGCCCGATGTGCTGAAGGTGCAGGGGGTGATCCCGGACTTGGTGCTGTTGCTGGTGGTCTATTTCGCGATTGCGGAGGGCGAGGAGCGCGCCATGCTTACCGGCCTGATCGGCGGTATCTACCAGGACGTCGCAAGCAATGCCGTGCTGGGGCATCATGTGATTTGCCTTGTGATCGTGGGTTTCCTTGCCGGTCGGCTTTCCACGCGATTGGTCACGGAGCATCCTGCAGTGAAAGCGGGACTGGTGTTTTGCGCCGGGGTATTACACGGGATTTTCTATGTATTCATTCAGTTTGTGCAGCAGCCGGTCTCCGGCGCAATCTATCCCATATTGAATTCAGTGATTCCCGGTGCGTTCTATTCGGCACTTGTTACGCCGCTTTTCTTCCCATTGCTCGGGTGGATATTCCGTCGGCGGCGGCTGGCGGCGCTGGAAGGGGCCTGACAGATGGCCGGCACGCGAAAACCGCAGCGATATGAGGGCGTCGAACGGCGGGTGCAGTTCTCCGCGCTCGTTCTGGCGGCTTCTTTTGTGGTGCTGGGGGCGCAACTGTGGAATCTGCAGGTGTTGAGCCAAAGTCGTTTCCAGGCCATGGCGGAGGATAACCGGGTCTGGCCGAAACGCCTGAAGGCGGACCGGGGCGTCATTTACGGGCGCGGCAACGTAGTGCTTGCGGACAACCGCGCCAGTACAGACATTGTGTTTGTGCCCGGAGAATGCCCCAAAGAGCGACGGGAAGAGGTGGTCGCGACATTGGCCCGCCTGCTGGGGGTATCGCGTGAAGAACTTGAAGCGAAGATAGAGGCGAATCGCCGCGAACCGTTTTCGCAAGTCCTGGTAAAACGCGATGTAACCAAGGCTGACCGAATCCGCATTGAGGAGCACTCCTACATGCTCCCTGGCGTGCTCAGCGTCGCCCATCCGCAAAGGCGGTACCTGTATGGCAAGACCGCCGGGCAGATTTTGGGATATCTGGGCGAGATTGGCCCGGAGGAATTGAAGACCTGGACCGGCTACTACATGGGCGATCTTATCGGCCGGGACGGATTGGAAATGATGTACGAGGATGTGTTGCGGGGCCGTGACGGCCATATGCTGGTCACGAAGTACGCTTCGGGCCGTCCGCAATTGCGGACGGACAAGCGGGGCGTTCCCTACATCGCCCAGCGCGACAGCCGGGGCAATATCCTGGTCGAGGAGGGCCGGCGCCAGGAGCCACTGCCCGGCAATCCGCTGTATCTGACCCTGGACATCGCGCTGCAGGAAAAATGCGAGTCGCTGCTTGCCGGGGAACAGGGCGCGATTGTCGTGCTGGAGGCCAACACCGGGGAGGTGCTGGCGCTTGCGAGCAGTCCGGGCTATGATCCCAGTGTGTTTGTAAATCGCGGTCACCGCAATGAACGCCTGGAACTTCTGAGTAACACCAACCCCAACCGCATGCTGAACCGGTGTTTTCGGGAGCACTATCCTCCGGGTTCCCTTTTCAAAGTCGTATTGGCGGCCGCAGCGCTCGAAGAAGGCGTTATCAAGCCGGAATCCACTTTCTTCTGTCCCGGTCATTATCAAATTAACAACCAGGGGCGGCGCTGGGCGTGTTGGCGCAAAGGCGGCCATGGCAGCGTGAACGTGGTGGAAGCACTGGCTTTTTCGTGCGATGTTTTCTTCTACAATGTCGGGATGAAACTCGGCGTGGATAAGATTTCCGAGTGGAGCAGGAAGATGGGTTTGGGCGAGAAGACGGGGATTGATCTGCCCGGCGAAATTTCCGGGTTGATTCCGGACAGGGAATGGAAGGCCCAACTTTTCGCCGACAGACCGGTCTGGGAACGCAACTGGTATCCAGGGGAAACGGTGAATCTCAGCATCGGCCAGGGCAGTTGCAGCACGACACCGCTGCAGAACGCTGTCATGATGGCCTGTATAATCAATGGCGGTCACAAAGTGCGTCCGCATTTGAATCGCTTTGCGGACCCCATGCGTTTGGAACCCCTTTTCAGTGACAGGACCTACGAAACGGTGGTAAAGGGCCTGCGCATTTGCGTGGAAAAGGGCCCGCCCGCCCCCACCGGCACGGGTTATCGCGCACATATTCCAGGCATGATAGTGCTGGGAAAGACGGGTACTGCGCAGATCATGTCGCTTTCACATCATGCGCAGTTTCAGCGGGAGGAAGATATTCCCTACGCGATGCGCGACCATGCTTGGTTCGTTGCGGGTGTCGTGGACCGCGAACCCCGGATCGCCATCTGCATTCTCATTGAACACGGGCACCACGGGGGCGCGGTCGCGTCCCCATATGCCAAAGAAATTATTGAGTTTTTCTACGCACATAATGAACAATTCCAGCGGGACGACACCGGATTGGACACCATCGCCAGGCGGGGAGAACATTGATGGCCGGCCGTACGATGCTTTTTGACATCGAAGACGCATCGGTGCGCATTTTTAACTGGCGCAATCTGCGGCATATTGACTGGTTTCTTCCGCTGGTTGTCATTATCCTTGCCGTCATTGGCTGGGTGACCATGTACAGCGCCGTGCGCAGCAGCGATATTGTCTATTTCCGCCGGCAAATCATGTTCTTTTTCATGGGCGTGGCGATTGCATTGACCATCGCCTGCATTGACTACCGGGTGCTGGTCTCGTTGGCGCCGCTGATGTATGTTGGTTCCGTGCTGCTGCTGTTGGCCGTGCTGTTCATGGGGACGCGCGTCAAGGGGAGCGAGCGCTGGCTGGTGATGGGGCCTTTCCGGGTGCAGCCGTCTGAAATCACCAAGT
>CAZLII010000432.1:0-4558 GCA_964559065.1 uncultured Nitrospirales bacterium
ACGACCGATTGCGAACGGCCGGGTCCCGGCTGACGATGGTCTCGATAAATGGATTCATCGCGGCCATTCGGTCATGCCCTCGCGCGTGCGCGCGGCCTCCGCCATCAACGCCACAATTTCCGCCAGCATCACGTCGCGGTCGCGGCCGGCCATGCCCAGCGCGATTTGCGCCAGCAGCAGGCCGTAGCGCGAACCGATATCGTAGCGCGTCCCCCGCAATTCAGCGGCGAGATACTTCTCGCGCCGGGCCAGTTCCTGCAGCGCGGGTGTGAACTGGATTTCCTGACCCGCGTTCTCGCCGCTTCTCATGTTTTCCTCGATCAGCGAGAAGATGCGCGGCGACATCACGTGCATGCCGAAGAGACAGAGATAATGTCCCGCGCGCAGCCCCGGCGTTTGCAACTCCGTCTCTGCGAGGCTGATGCTGGGCTTTTCAATGATCTTCTCGATCTGGTACACGCCGGGCAAATCGGGCAGGCGCTTGCCGCTCAGGGTGCCGTAGCCGCCCACGAGATGCTCCCTGGTGGGATTCACCGCCGCCACTGCGCACTGCTCCTGCGTCGCCAGTTGAATCAACTGCTGCGCGCAGCGTTGTCCCGGCACGTGTGACAGATACAGGTGGTCGCCCAGCAGCAACAGGAAAAAGTCATCCCCGGCGAACTCGTGTGCGCACCACACCGCATGCCCGTAGCCCAGCGGCTCCTTCTGCACGGCGAAAGACAAGCGCCGAAGAATCGTGTCAATGCGGCCCGCCTGCGTCTTCGCCCACTCCTCGCCCGTGTAGCCTTCCAACAGGTTGTCCCGAAGGCCCGACAGTTGCGCCCGGTAGCGGTCCTCATCGCCCGGCGCGCATACGAGGCACACCTCTTCGATGCCGCTGTCCAGCGCTTCCTCGATAATGACTTGAATGACCGGCTTCGTCAGCCCGTCGCGGTCCATCAGGGGCAGCATCCCCTTCTGCACCGTATCCGCCACCGGATACAGCCGCACCCCGCGACCCGCCGCCGTTATCACCGCCTTGCGTACCACCACGTCATGTTCTCCTTATCTGCGGCAAAAAGAGTATCGGACAGCACCCCGAAATTACAAACCATCGGGAAAAGGACGGGCGTGGACCGCTCCGGCGCGCAGCGGCGACCCGGCGTCCGCCGCAATCCGTCTCGCGGACATCGCGATGGAACTGAAGCAGCCGCAGCGGGCGGCGCAGTATCTGGAATTGGCCGCGAAAGAGCGCCCTGAAGACCTGGAACCCTGGCTGCGGCTGTGCGACATGGCCATCGCCGCCAAGCAACCGGACCGCGCGCGGCAATACCTCGAAGAAGCCGAGATGCGCCACGCTTTCCCTGAAGAATTGGAATAACGCCGCGCACAACTCGGCGAGGCCCCGGAACGTCCCGGGCAACCGGTGCGCACGATTATCAGATAAGGCGCTTCAATCGCGCATACGGTGGTGGTCTTCGTCATCTCTCTGAGGCGTTGTATGGCTTGCCATTGCCATCAATGCGATTCCAAACGGGATCTTTGGTTGGGTTCGTCAGGATGCCGTATCGGTGTGGACGGCGGTAGGCGTTGCCCCAGATCGTTTTGCTGCGTTGTTCTCGGAGACGCTGCAAGTCAAACGACGCATAGAAAATTCCCTCTTCCGATGCGCCCATCGCCAGTTCCCGTCCGCGCATATCGTAAGCCGCCGAACAACCGTTGTTTACCGGCGCGGGGTAGTTCGTCATGGCCACACCGACAACGTTTTCCCATGCGCGGATACGGAACTGCTGCAAGCGCAGATCATCCAAACCGCAGGCGTTGGGGGTAAGAATAAGTTCCGCACCTTTGAGCATCAGAATGCGCGCACTCTCAGGCTGTTCCCGGTCAAAGCAAATCATCGAACCCACCACCACTGGCCCGCAACGCGTGTCAATCGTTGCGGTAAAGAACTCTTCGCCAGGGGTCATTGAAGCCTCCATGGGCTTGAAGTCGCTTGTATGCACCTTGGCATAGGTGTACGCCACCTTCCCATGCCGGTCGAAGAGCGTAATGGCATTGCGCGGTAACGGTTGATATTCCTGCATATACGTGACGCCAATGGTCATGTTCAGTTCGCGCGCCAGCGTTCCAAAGCGCTGGATTTCCGGACTGTCTTCCGCCAGCGCAAGCGCATAGAATTCCTCGCGGGCGTTCGGTTTCTCCGGGGCGAAGCGGGTGTATCCGATGCTCCACATCTCCGGCATCAAAGCGATATCCGCGCCGTTCGCCGCCGCTTCCCGGCAGAACTGCTCCGCTTTGGCCAGATTGGCGGCGACATTGTTGCCATCCGGAAGCATTTGCAGCAGCGCCACTTTGAGCGTGTCTTCAGATGCGCAGATCAATGCGGGCAAAATCAGTAACGATATACAGTGAGGCATCATGAACTCCTGGCATTCGATTCTGTCATATCAAGAGTGCTGTTTTCCCTTTTCCAGCGGGGCGATGCGCCACGAGGCGTCCGGGCCGAAGCGCTTGTGCATGCCGGAATGTCCGGCGTGGTTATCACCATAGACGGCGCGCATGGTGAGCGTCATCGCGCCGGTGGCGGCCACCGCGATCAGACCGGCGGCAAGAATCCGCAGAAATGCAGCGCGCATGTCTGGTGCGGAACTTTCCAGTTTGTCCGCCGCGGGTCCCGGCCACACGAGAATCATATAGGTGACGATGATCGCATTTACAAAGATCACGCCTTCGGTGATGATCCGGCCCTCGGAAAAGTGGGGCAGCGCCCGCTCGAAATTCGCCACCACCATCATCCACAGGAAAACCAGGTAGAGCATCTGGCCTTTGCCCACCCAAGATTCCGGCATGCACGCCAAGGGCTGGCGCAAATGTCGCGCCAGCAGGTAAATGCCTGTCGCCGACATGAGGACCCACACTAGGACAAACCATGTCATCGCGGACAATTCGATGGACGCGAAGAGCGGAGCCTTCATGACCGCTGGCGCCACCTTTGCATTGACCCAGTGCGGCACATTCTTCTGGACGTTCAGAAAAGTCAACAGGAACAGCACGAAACTGACGGCGAAGATTTCCGTCCAGCGTCGTTGCCCGGCATCGCCCTGCACTTCGCCGGTGCGCCGCGCAAGCAGCCCCAGGGCTATCGCAACACCGATGCCGTTGATGAATCCATAGGTCTGCTCAAGGAAACTGTGCCAGTTGGCACTATGCCAATGTTTCCAGGATTCCACCACCGCCGGGTCGGAAACAATCGCGGGGTTGCCGGGCGCAAGCAGCAGCAGTTTTATCCAGGCCGCGCCGGAAAAGCCCAGACCGCCGATGATTGCGCAAATCAGTGAGGCGTAGATCACCGGCGTCATCTTGTTGCGATAGAGCCACAGGCAGGCGCCGAGATAGACGCCGAGGATGCCGGCCCAGTCGTCGCCGCGCGGCGGCGTCATCCGAAACCCCGCCCCGCCGAAGTTCAATAACGTTGGGAAAATGATGAAGCAAACAAGCCACCCGATGGCCATGTACAGAAACAACGATGCGCCGGACCGGAACCGGCCGAAAATCCGGAAATAGACGCTGATGCCGATAAGCAGACCGAAAATCCAGCCCAGATGCTGCGGAATCCACAGAAACCCCTGCGGCCAGTTGATCAGCAGCCCCTGAACGACTTCCTCATACGGCGCGCCGCGTTCCTGCGCCACCTGCGCCATGAAGGCCAGGTCGCCCTGCGGATGCACAAAAAGACGGAGCACCAGTCCGTTCAGGCCGGCGACGCGGATTATCTGTTGAAGCAGCCAGCCCGCCGCCGCACCGCCAGCACCGAGAACAGCCAGCCAATGCGCCGCCCGGAAACGGCGATCCCAAAGGTCAAAGAGGAACAGCGCGAGAATCGCCGAGAGCGCCTGCAGCCAGTCCGCATCGAACCAGTAAAGGGGACTTTCGTGGCGGTGCCAGGTCTGCGCATACGCAGTTTCCCATTGCTCATACCAGGGCAGGGCAAAAGCCGTGAGCGCAAACCAGACAGCGAAAATCCAGCAGAGAGGGACAAGAATACCCGTCAGGCGTTCGCGGTCCGCCACGGCGGGGAATGCGGTGCCTGCGCCGCCCAGCCCGCCCCAAAGAAACCCGATGACAAAGAGACAGAAGAAACCGTAGAACTGGCTGGGCGCGTGGCCGGAATGGGTGTAGGAGATCGCCTGCATATAGGAAATGGACCCGCCGAAAGCCCAGCCCAGCGCGCCGAACATGGCAAAGTACGGCACGCGCGCGCGCCAATCCGCACGGCCCGACATCAGGCATACCGCGATGGCAGTGAGCGCGCCCGGAATCATGGCCCCGTATTCGTGGCCAAAATTGCCCCGGATGCCCCACCCGATGGACAGTGAAAGCGCGGCCAGAAGAATGGTGGTCCAGTGGAGACCACGAAGCGCCGATGATGATTTCATGATGATTTCCTTTTCTTGGTGCGCGGTGAATAGGACCTATAAGACCAACAGGACGAAAAGAACCACAAGTTCATACCGGGATGTTGTTATCCTTCATCCCTCATCCCTCCTCCTTCATCCCTCATCAGTCCCGCCATGCC
>CAZLII010000433.1:0-4557 GCA_964559065.1 uncultured Nitrospirales bacterium
CCGCTCCCAATTCCCGGTAGTATTTGTTCATCCACCCAAGGATCGGGCGCATCACAGGCGGGCGGTCCATTGCATCCAAGGAGATTTTGAAATGATTCGCGCAGGCATGGTCGGCGCCATCGGTTACGGCGGTCGGGAATTCATGCGGCTCTTGTCCGCACATCCCTCGGCCAAGTTGACGGCGGCGGTGGAAGTGGAAAGCGGCAAGCGCCTGGACGAGGTGCTGCCGGCCTTCCGCAAGGTACTGGATTTGACGCTGGAGCCGTTCGATCCGGAAGCCCTGGCGAAGAAGTGCGACGTGGTCTTCATCGCGGTGCCGGGCACGAAGTCCATGGCGCTGGGCGCGCAACTGCATGCGGCGGGCGTGCGCGCGATGGACCTGGGGTCCGATTTCCGCATCAAGGACCCGTCCGCCTACAAGCAGTATTACAAGACGGAATACTCGCACCCGGAACTGGCTGTCAAGGCCGTGTATGGCCACGTGCCGTTTTACCGTGACCAAATCCGGGATGCGGCGATTGTGGCCGTGCCGGGGTGTTTTCCCATTTCTGTAATCACGCCGCTCCGCCCGCTGGTGGAGGCGGCCGCCCCCGAAACCCCCATCGTGGTCAACGCCGTCACCGGCGTGTCGGGCGCGGGCCGCGCCCTGAACGAGGTCTTCCATTTCCCGGCGATGAACGAGAACCTGCGCGCCTACCGTCTCGGGACGCACCAACACATCCCGGAGATCGAACAGGAACTCGGCGGCAGGGTCATGGTGCAGTTCACGCCGCATGTCGCCCCGCTCACGCGCGGCATTCTCAGCACCATCGTGCTGCGCCCCTCGAAGCCCATTGACGTGGCCGCGCTCTACCGCCGCTACGACGATG
The DNA here is from genome assembly GCA_964559065.1 of uncultured Nitrospirales bacterium. Lineage (GTDB taxonomy): Bacteria > Hydrogenedentota > Hydrogenedentia > Hydrogenedentales > CAILVY01 > CALEDJ01. The sequence goes on from CAZLII010000433.1 coordinate 870, forward strand.
AGCCGTTTGTGCGCGTGCTGCCCGAAGGGCAGATTCCCGACATCAACCATGTGCGCGGCTCCAATTTCTGCGACATCGGCTGGGTCCGCGACGAGCGCACCGGCAATCTCCTCATCGTCAGTGTCATTGACAACCTCGTCGGCGGCACCGCCGGCATGGGCGTCCAGTGCATGAACGTGGCCTTCGGGCTGGACGAACGGACCGGCATCAACTTCCCGGGAATGGCGCCATGAACCCGATTGACGGCGGCGTCGCCGCACCGCAGGGCTTCCGGGCGGCGGGCGTATCGGCCAAAATCAAGAACCTGAAGTCCACCAAAAAGGACTGTGCGCTGGTGCTCAGCGATGCTCCCGCCGCGATCGCCGGCGTATTCACCACGAACCTGGTGAAAGCCGCGCCGGTCCTGTGGACCCGCGACGTGTGCGCGCGGGGCCGCGCCCGCGCCGTCTTCGCCAACAGCGGCAACGCGAACGCCTGCACCGGCGACCGGGGTCTGGATGATGCCCGCGCGACAGCCGCGCACGCGGCGGCGGCACTTGGCGTCGCTCCCGAAGAAATCGCGGTGCTCAGCACGGGCGTCATCGGCGTGCCGCTGCCCATGGACCGTATTCTGCAGGGGGTGGATGCGTGCATCGCGGCGCTGTCGCCGGACGGCGGCGCGGATGCCGCGCAGGCCATCATGACCACCGACACCATGCCGAAATCCATGGCCGTCGAGGTGAACATCGGCGGGCGCGCCGTCCGCATCGGCGCGATGGCCAAGGGCGCGGGCATGATCTCTCCTAAGATGGCGACCATGCTCTGCGTCATCAGCACCGACGCGCCCATCGCCTTCCAACCCTTGCAGTTGGCGCTGATGGACGCCGTGGACCAGTCTTTCAACCGCATTTGCGTGGACAACGACATGAGCACCAACGACACGGTGCTCTGCCTTGCCAACGGCCTCGCCGGCGACGATCCCATCGTGCCCGGCTCGCCGGATTTTGCGGTCTTTGCAGAAGCCCTGCGCGAGATGTGCACGGCCCTGGCGCAGGCGCTGGTGCGCGACGGCGAAGGCGCAACCAAGTTCGTCGCCATCACCGTCGAAGGCGCGGCGTCCGACGCGGATGCGGAGCGGATCGCGCGGGCCGTCGCGGCCTCGCAACTCTGCAAGACGGCCTTTTTCGGCCAGGACCCCAACTGGGGCCGCATTGCCTGCGCCGCCGGATACAGCGGCGCGGCGTTTGACCCGGCGCGACTCTGCCTGTGGATAGGGTCGGTCCAGGTGCTCGACAACGGCCTGCCCGCGACATACGAGGAGGCCGCCGCCGCCGCGTGCATGCGGGAGCGCGACATCGCCATCCGCATCCGGGTGGGCGACGGTCCGGGCCGATGCCGTTTCTGGACCTCCGACCTCAGCCACGATTATGTTAGGATTAACGCCGATTACCGAACCTGAGGAGGCGCGGGGACCATGGAAGAAGTGATTCAAAAAGCGGCGGTGTTGACCGAGGCGCTTCCCTACATCCGCGAATTCGAGGGGAAAACCGTCGTGATCAAGTACGGCGGGGCGGCCATGCTCGACCCCGTCCTGCGCGGCAGCACCGCAGAAGACATCGTCCTGATGAAATACGTCGGCATGAACCCCGTCGTGGTGCATGGCGGCGGCCCGGCCATCAATCGCACCCTCAACCGACTCGGCATCAAGAGCGTCTTCAACGCCCAGGGCCTGCGCATCACCGACGACGCCACCATCGAAGTGGTGGAGATGGTGCTGACGGGGTCGGTGAACAAAGACATTGTCCGGCTCATCAACCTGGCCGGCGGCGACGCTGTGGGCCTGTGCGGCAAGGACGGGAACCTTCTGCACGCCAGCCGGATAGAGACCGAAGACGGCAGCGACATCGGGCATGTCGGCCGCATTGTCCAGGTGCGGACCAAGGTGATTGAGGTCTTGTGCCATGCGGGCATGATCCCCGTGATCGCCCCTATCGCCACCGACCCGCAGGGCGGCGCCTGGAACATCAACGCCGACACCGCCGCCGGCGAGATCGCCGCTGCGCTCCAGGCGGAAAAACTGGTCTTCCTCACCGACACGCCCGGCCTGCTACAGGACAAGGACAAGCCCGAATCGCTGATTCATCAACTGAGATCGGAGGATGTGGAACGGTTGAAGCGGGAAGGCGTGATCGCCGGAGGCATGGTCCCAAAAATCGAGGCATGCCTGAAGGCGCTGGATTACGGGGTCCGCAAAACCCACATCATTGACGGCCGCGTCTCGCATAGCCTCCTCTTGGAAATATTCACGAAAAAAGGACTGGGCACGCTGGTCAGCCACGGCCGCGCCGGAGGTTGACCCGGCTGCAACGGATAAGGCATCGTCTTGATCAGCGGCCCGTGCGCTCCCGCATGCGGGCCTGAACCAGGAGTAAAATCAGTATCGTGCTTGAAATATTCAATCCCTTTGAACTGATGATGCGCGGCGGCATTTTCATGTGGCCTATTCTCTTGTGCTCCATCATCGGCCTCGCCATCACCATCGAGCGCTTCATCTCCCTGCACCGGGCCGACATTGACACCCGCGAATTCATGGACACCATGCGCCAGGTGCTCCGCCAGAACCGCGTTCAGGAAGCCATCCGCATCTGCGACGCCACCAACGCCCCCGTCGCCCGCATCATGAAAGCGGGCATCATGCGCCACCGGGCATCCAAAGAGGACATCCGCGAGGCGATGGAGGATGCCAGCCACCTGGAAATCCCCCGCCTCGAGCGCTACCTCTCCGGACTGGCCACCTGCTCCAACATCTCGCCCCTGCTCGGACTGCTGGGCACTGTGCAGGGCATGATCATCTGCTTCGCCCAAATCCAGACCAAGGGCGGCCAGGTCAATCCCTCGGATTTGGCCGGCGGCATCAGCACCGCCCTGCTCACCACCGCCTTCGGATTGAGCGTGGCCATCCCCCTGCTGGTCCTCTACAACTATTTCACTTCCCAAATCAGCACGTTGATCGCGGGCATGGAGATCAGCGCCGCCGAATTGCTCGAACTGCTTACCAAACACCGGGGCGACCGCGAGATTTAGGGCAATGAAATTCCCCCGAAACGAAAAACACAAGGTCAAGGCCACCCTCGACCTGACCCCACTGATTGACGTCGTCTTCCAACTCATCCTCTTCTTTCTGCTTACCTCCACTTTCGTCGTCCAATCTTCCATCCCCGTGGAACTGCCTGAAGTCGAGGCCGATCTGCCCGCCCAGGAAAAACACCTCACCATCATCCTCGGACTCGGCGACGGCGGCCCCGAAAACCAGGGGCCGGTCAGCATCTCGGACGGCGAAACCGAAATCCTCATCGCCGAATGGGCCGAATTGCACGCCAAACTGCTCGAAATCCATGAGCAGGATCCGGAAGCCACCGTCCTCATCTCCGCCGACCGGGGCGTCACCACCGGCCGCCTTATCACCGTCATGGACTACGCCAACCGCGCCGGTATCACCAAATACGGCATCGCAGCGCAGCAAATCGAAGAAGGCGCCTCATAGAGGCAAGGACAGCAAGGACGGCAAGGACAGCAGGGACAGTCGGACATGAGGCTTCGCCTCTCCTGTTAACGATAAAAATGTGGGAAATTTTCAAGGCAGCGTTGTCATTTCAAGCGTAATGTTGTCATTTCGAGCGGAGCGAGAAATCTTCACCACAGGCCAAGA
>CAZLII010000434.1:0-4536 GCA_964559065.1 uncultured Nitrospirales bacterium
CTTCACCAGCTTCATGGTGTAATACGGGGTGCCGTCGTCGCGACGGCCCAACTCATAGACGGGGACGATGGAAGGGTGCTCCAGTTGCCCGGTGATTCGGGCTTCCTGTATAAAACGCGCCGTCACCGACGAGGACCTGCCCTGTTGCTCCGCTTTTCCCACGGCGGTGCTTGCCGAAGCCGCAAGCAACAACTCTTTCAGGGCAATGTTCCGCCCCAGATACTCGTCGTGCACCAGCAGGACGCGGCCCATCCCCCCCTTGGCGTGGTGGGAAAGCAGGGTATAGCGGCCCGGCGGCTCCTGAATGCCCGTCACCTCCAGACCGGAGCGGTTGAAAAACGCGCCGCCCGACATGGAAAGCGTTTGCAGGGCGTCCAATCCCAACGATTCCGCCGCCTCCCCGAAGGACTTGCGCACCTGCTCCACGCCCCCCAGCGACGCCAGGGTCTCCCCGGCGTCACCCCCGTGCGCCTTGACCGCCTCATCCACCAGGCGGTCCAGAAATTCCCGATCCTCGTCACTCAGCACGCCCTGTTCCACAAGACGCTGCGCCAATGGCGTGAGTGGGTCGGTGCTCCAGGCGGCGGCCGCTTCCACCAACTGCGCCGGCGATACCCCTTTGAATTGCACCGCCAAGACCCCAAAGAGAAGATTTCTATCCTTGTCCATGCAAGTTACGCAGCCCTGTTATGATACCGGCGCTTGAGCAAAGAACCTGTGTTGAGGGCAAAAGCATACTACTCTTGGACTTGACCTTAATCTATATTATGGCGTGTTTTTTGTCAAGCACAGCAATATCCCCCGAGGGGTTTGCGAAATAGGTATTTGTAACCTGTTAGCCGTCCGGAAACAGATCAGACGAAAGAAGCAATCACTACTCATAACACCGTCATTGCGAGCGAAGCGACACAATGTGTCGCTGAACGAAACAATCGGAGATAAATTCGATATTCAGATTGCCGCGCTACGCTACGCTTCGCTGCTAAGAAAGTGGGTCCCTTTCTTTTGCGAATCGCCGCCGAAGGCGGTGTGGGACGCGCAATGACGAAAAGCAAGTGTAATGTGTGTTGATTCCAACGGTTACTCCAGTCGGCTAAACAGTTACCACTTTTGTCATTTCGAGGGAGCATAAGCGACCGAGAAATCCTGGCCTGTGGTGAAGATTTCTCGCTGCGCTCGAAATGACAATGCTGCGCGCGAAATAGGCCACTTGCTGTTACTGCCCTACTGCTAAGAAAGTGGGTCCCTTTCTTTTGCGAATCGCCGCCGAAGGCGGTGGGGGACTCGCAATGACGGGGGAAAAGAGTGACTGAACATAGCCCCATCACTTCACGCCGTTCGGCTAAAATGTTGCGCCGTCTGATACCTGCGGATTTGGGGCATCTGTTTCCACTTGCTATTTGGAACGATTGTCAGGTTTCATAAGGGCGCCTGACGCGGGGTAAACATAAGACATGCAAATCGGAAGGCATACATGATGAGAACTATTCGTTGGGGCATTTTGGGTCCCGGGAACATCGCCCATAAATTCGCCGAGGGATTGAAGGCGCTGCCGGATGCGGAACGCGCGGCAGTAGGCTCGCGCGATGAGGGGCGCGCCGTGCAATTTGCAAAAAAACACGGATTCGCACGATCTCACGGGTCCTACGAAGCGCTGGCCGAAGATCCCGATGTGGATATCGTCTATATCGCCACGCCGCACCCCATGCACAAGGAAGAGAGCATCCGCTGCCTCCGGGCGGGCAAGGCGGTGCTCTGCGAGAAACCGTTTACGGTGAACCGGCGCGAGGCGGAGGCAGTGTTTCAGGCGGCGCGCGCGGCGAATCGGTTCTGCATGGAGGCCATGTGGACCCGTTTTCTGCCGGTCATGGCGCAGGTGCGGGAATGGCTGGCGGAGGGCCGCATCGGCGAGGCGCGCATGGTGCAGGCGGATTTCGGTTTTCGCGCCGAGGTGAACGAGGAAAGCCGCCTGTTTGCCCCGGAGTACGCCGGGGGCGGCCTCTTGGACGTGGGCGTCTATTGTGTCTCCTTCGCTTCGATGGTCTTCGGGGGACCGCCGGAGCAGGTCGCCGGGCTGGCGCATCTCGGCGAGACCGGCGTGGACGAGCAGGGAGCCTATGTGCTGGGCTATCCCGGCGGGCGAATCGCCGTCCTGCATTCCGCCGTGCGCACCAATACCCCGCAGGACGCCCTGATCATGGGTACGGATGGCATGATCCGGGTGGAGCCGCCATTCTGGCACAGCCGCAACGCGATGCTCGCCGTACAGGGTCGAGAACCGGAGCACGCGTCGCTGCCGATGAGCGGCAACGGTTACAATTACCAGGCCGCCGCGGCCCAGGACTGCATGCGCGCCGGCCGCCTCGAATGCGATATCATGCCCTGGGCGGAAACCCTGAGCATCATGGATACCCTGGACCGCATCCGCGCCGAGTGGGGGCTGCAATATCCCATGGAAAACTGAAACGGAAATCATTTCTTGAATGGGTATGAACAGGGCGACATGCTGTCTGATTTTCCTCGTTTCCCGAGGCCTGCGCCCTCGGAAAACAGCCGCGCCGCCATTTTTTCAGCGCGTGAAACAGCGCGATAGATTCACCTTTATGCGGCCATGCATCTTTGATTTACCGGGGCGCATATATACCCGTAATATATTCCCTGTATGCATTATCGAGAAAAACAGGCGGGCATGCGCACCAGAGCGGTTACTGTATGATTCTTCTTGGCATTAATGAAGATTTGTTTGATTCCGGGGTCGCTCTGTGCGACGGCCCGCGCGTGGTGTATGCCGCCAACGAAGAGCGCTTCACGCGGCGTAAGAATGAGGGCGGTTTTCCCCGGCATTCACTTGTGGCGCTCTTTGAGCAGACCGGCATCGCGCCGCAGGACATTGACCAGATTTGCGTTTCCGGGCACATGACCCCGCCGCTTGTGGTACGGCTTTTTCCCCGGCTGCATGACTGGGTTTTCGAGGCCAAGCGCGATAAGGGGGACACCCGAATCAGCCGCCTGCTGGATTTCGCGGCGTTTGTGACGCCCGTTTCGCGGACCTCTGAGAAATCGCCTCTGCGTCGCATCGTGCGTCCGCTGCTGGCTCCGGTGACTCGTCGGACGCTGCCGCCGTCCCTGCGCCGCGTTCCCATCCGCTTTGTGGAGCACCATCTGGCGCATGCAGCCGGTGCATGGTGGGCTTCGGGGTATGAGGAGGCGCTGATTATCACCGCCGACGGGATGGGCGACGGCCTGTCTATGACGGTGTCCCGGGCGCGGGCGGGCGCGGGAATCGAACGACTCTGGGCCGCCGCCGCAATGGATTCATTTGGGCTTTTCTTCGAGGCGCTGGCCTCTGCTATGGGGTTCATGGCCTGTCGGGATGAAGGCAAGATCACGGGGTTGGCGGCGGGCGGCGATCCGGCGCGGGTGAATGAGCCTTCTCCTTTTGTGCTTGAAGAAGGCCGGCTGCGCTATGTCGGCCCGCACGGCGCACGCGCCGTGCGATGGCTGCGCGACACCCTGTGCGCGCGTCATTCCCGCGAAGATGTCGCCGCTTGGGCGCAAGCCGCGTTGGAAGAAGGCATCGTCGCCGTGGCGGGATGGTGGCTCCGCGAAACCCGTCTGAAGCGGCTTGCGGTGGCCGGCGGCGTTTTCGCCAATGTGAAACTCAACCAGCGGCTGCACGCACTGGATGATTGCGAAACGCTATTCGTATATCCCAACATGGGTGATGGCGGACTGGGGCTTGGCGCGGTCTGCGCGGAACAGCGTTTTCCGCCGGAACCGCTGCGCGATGTTTTCCTGGGCGACGCATACGACGACGCGACGCTGGAACGCGCATTGCGGCAGAGCGGGCTTGCCTATGTCCGCTGCGAGAACATCGAATCGCGTATCGCCGAATTGCTGGCGCAGGGGCGGATTGTGGCGCGTTTCCGCGACCACATGGAATGGGGGCCGCGCGCCTTGGGCAACCGGTCCATCCTCGCGCCGACCACGGACCGCGCCCAGGTGGACCGTCTCAACGCCTCATTGGCGCGAAGCGATTTCATGCCGTTTGCCCCGGCCATGCTCGATGAGGACGCCGACGAATATGTGGTCGGGGCGCAGGCCGCGCGCCACGCCGCCGAGTTCATGACCGTCTGCTTCGATTGCACGCCACGGATGCAGCGCGAACACCCCGCCGTCGTCCACTTGGACGGCACGGCCCGCGCCCAGTTCGTGCGTGAAGAGACGAACCCCGCGTTTCATCGCATTCTCCGTGAATTCAAACGCCACACCGGAAGCGGCGTCCTGCTGAACACCAGTTTCAACATCCACGAGGAACCTATCGTACGCACGCCGGAAGAAGCCGTGGTCGCATTTCAGAAGGCACGCCTCGATTGCCTCGCCATGGGCGATTTTCTCGTCGCTCCGGATACGGGATAGCCTTAAGACCCAAAGATCAGCCTGCTTGTGGGAATTTTCTGACATATCATTGGCCCTTGTTCCAAGGTGTTCCGTTATGTTCCCCTCACCCCACCCCTCTCCCAGAGGGAGATGGAG
>CAZLII010000435.1:0-4512 GCA_964559065.1 uncultured Nitrospirales bacterium
CATTCTGACCGGTGGCCGCCAACAGTAGAAGGTCTTTTCCCGCCTGCACCGCGCGGTCAACGGCGGGCGCGGCCGCCGCCGCAAACGAGGCGTCCAGGGTGATGAACGCCTTCTGGACGCGCGACGCCGCAATGCCTTCCGTCACCTGCGCAAAGGGCAATCCCGTGTACGCCGGGTCCGCCAGCAGCGAATCCTTCGCCATGAGCACCAGGCCGCCGTCGGCGGCTTTCACCGCGTGCCCGGAAAAATGCAGCAGCAAAATGTCATCCGATGTTGCTTGGGCCAGCATGTCGCGCAACGTCGTCAGAATGCCGGCGCGCGTGGCCGCCGCCCCCGTGACCAGCGCCAGCCGCTGCTGCGCGCCCGTGCCGGGCGCTGCCATGAGGCCATCGCGCAGGGACTGGGCGGCCTGCGCCGCGACGGGATTCGGGGCATAGGCCGGATCATCGTGCGCATCCACCCCCACCACCAAGGCCCAGCGCGTGGGCATGCCGCCCGGAATGGGCGCCTCCAAAGGTCGGCTGACCACCTGCGCGCGGCCCAGCGCCGCCGCGAGAATCAGCGGAATTATCGCCCAAAGCACCGGGCCGCGCCGTCTGTTCACCTTCTGCATCCCATGACGCTCCTGATTTTGAATATGCCGAACAATATCCCCTGATCCATAGCATACAACACCCATATGGACGAGTAAACGGACAATCATGCCCATCTCTTGGAAACAATATGCGGGGGAATGAAAAAGTTTCGTGGAAGCCCCTGACGCACCTGGCCCCACTCGTCTCCCCTAAACAGTGAAGCGCAAAGCGACCATGGTCCTCCTTTCTGCACGACCGCTCATGCCGTGTTGCGGCCGGCCTCCTGCCTGTCCGCCGAAGCGCCTCGCAAAGGCGGGACCGCGCCGCACGCCCAACCGAAGGTCTCCAATTGCCGCTGTCCATACTGTAATCTTCGTGATATTCTGGCGGAATGACGTAAGACGTCGAATCATGCCATTTTGCTGAAACATGACGAATTCAGATACAGAGCCACCAAAGAACACGCATGGTTCCTCAGGGGCATCGCTGTCTCTTTGGTCCTTTTGGTCCTTTCCATCCCTGCGACTCCTGATTCCGTGCCCGCGATTCGCGTCATGTTGCCCCCTTGGCAACGATTCCGGATATAGGAAAAGACCTTTCCGGAATCCGGAATGAATGGTTGATATAATCATGCGGGAAATTCCCCTCTTGCGAGGACCGACACCATAAAGTGTTGTGCCGCATTACCCTGTAAATGTCGTCCGAAAATGATATGGTTGGCAGGAAAATTGCTTTCTGTCAGGCGTTGTGTTAAGGTGACACGAAGCGGGACAATGGGGGCATGGCCGGAAAGGGGGCCTTTCCAGGCGGTGCCACATAGGGGAGCGAGGCAGATGTGGAAGCGGGTTTCTTTGAATTCGAATACGGCAGCGATGATTGAAATGGATTTTCAACGTCGTTTTCCGGAAGCGCGGTGCGAACTCTTCCTTCGCAACAAGGGGGGCGGGCGTGATCAATACTGGACGGGCAATTTTGGGGCGGTGTTAAAACGCCTCGAAACATCGTGTTCCTCGTGCACGGGCCTGTGTGTGCGCTATAATCCCGATCATCCCTACGGGATGGTCTGCATAGTGACATGCGATTGCCCGCGACCGGAGCGGATGTGCCTGGAATTGGACCAACGTCCGCGGGCGATGATGGTGGTGGTGCATGACGGGAACCGGGATGTGTTGGTGGGCAACAGCATTGGACCGGGCTGTACTGCGTCAAGCGGGCGCGGAACCGGATAAGCGATTATGGCAAAAACACCGCTGGCGTCTCTGAAGACCTTTCTGCGCAATCTCGCCAGAAATATCGGGTGGTTGTGGGCGAAACGGGTTACTTGGACTGCTTTTCGGGTCAAGACCGGCCGGGACATGGATAAACTGCGCCACGCTTTTCGGAACAACCGGGCGCTGAGCGATGAATGGGTGCGGCAGGCCAAGGAACAGGTCGAAGAGGGACGACGTCATTTCAATGCCCATCACTATGAAAAGGCGGAGCAGGCCTTTCGCGAAGCGATCGCCTCGGACCCGCACAACGCCTGGGCCAATGCCTATCTCGGGCATACGCTGTATCACCTCGCGCGGGTGGAGGAGGCGATGCTATACTGGAGGCGTGCGATGGAAGCGGACCCCGGCTCCAAAGCGGCTGCCATCGCCCAGGCGAAACTGGATTTGGTGAAAAACAAACAACGACGGGCCGCGGACGATTTCTTCGATTATGTAGCGCGCCACTAAGCCGCTTTCACAACGGAGCCGGGAACGGCCGTTGGACGCATCCCCCGCTGATGCCGCCCGATGCGCCGAACTTGTGCGGCCTGACGGAGGACCGGCTCCATGCAACGCTGTGTTTATATCCATGTCTGTTTGCCGGCGATCATGATCGCGCTGGCGGCATCCCCCGCGCCATCGGCCGACTGGCCGCAGTATGAAAGCAACCCCTTCGAGATTGTTCTGGATATCCCGCCAATCCCCTCGCTGGAGGAGAGCGCCGGCGGCGTCATCGCCGCCGACGTGACCGGCGACGGCCGCATGGACTACCTCGTCACGGTCCCCGGTCACGTTGCCTGCTATGCGCATGACGGCCGGAAACTGTGGGTGCATACTGTGGATATGCAGGTCGGCGGATCCTCGGAAGGTCATGGCCTGCCCGGACACCACGGGGCGGGCGGCGTGGCAGGCGACATTGACGGCGACGGGCGTCCTGAAGTGCTGTATCTGACCAAAGACGGCGCACTGCGCGCGGTGGACGGCAAGACCGGCGAGGAGCAATGGCGCATCGTGATTAAAGCGCCGGAGATCGCGGAACGCTGGGAACATCTGGTGATTGTCAATTTCCGGGGCGAGGGCGACCGAGACCTCCTCCTGCAAGCCACCAACAAAGAAGGCTACCGGGTGGGGCACATGCTGGCCGCGTTCCGCCTGGAAGATTTGCGGAACGGCAAGAAGGACCCGCTATGGACGAGGGATGATTTCCTGACCTGCGCGCACAACGGCGCGCGTGTCGCCGATATCACGGGCGATGGGCGCGACGAGGTGTTGGGTGGAGACATCATCGGGCCGGACGGCGATTTGCTGTTCAAGATACCGCTGCGCGGGCACATTGACTCCATATTTGCTGCTGACGTCCGCCCCGATATCCCCGGCCTGGAAGTGGTCGCCTTGGAGGAGGGCGGCCCGCAGCGGGTCTTTCTTTATAGCGCCGAACGGCTGATCTGGGAAACGCATCACAGGAATCAGGAACCACAGAATGCCGCCGTCGGCCGTTTTGATCCGGAACGCCCCGGCCTGCAGATATGGTGCCGGAGCCGCTACAACGTAGATCAAAAACCCTTCGTATTCGATGCCGAAGGGCGGCTGATCGCCGAATATGAGATAGCAAAGGTCGCCCCGGAAGGCTGGACGCGCTCAGGCGTCGAGGTGATTTACACCATTGACTGGACCGGCGAAGAGAAACAACTGGCCGCCGCCAAGGAACGGCACACCAGCGGACATGTCGCGGTATTCGACCCCATCACCGGGGAGTTCCTGCACCGCATCCCGGAAAAGGCAGACCGGCTCTATGTGGCCGATGTTTCCGGCGACTGGCGCGAGGAGATCATCGTGCTCAGCGGCAACACGCTACGCATCTACCACAACCCGGAACCCAACCCCCGTCCGGATCAACCCCGGCTGTGGACGCAGCGGCACTACCGCCGCGCAAAAATGACGTACAATTATTACAGTCCGTGAAGATTGCAAAAAAATCTCTTTTGGCGCGCATTTTTTGCGAAGCGGATGCGTTTTATAAACGGCTTGCCGCTGGGAGCGTCCAGGCAGGTCTGAACGCGGCAAAGCGGCGGCAAGCCGCCGCACTCCAAAGAAGACATGTTTCGGAAAGGCTGGGAGAATGTTGGTGACGGTTAATGGCGAATCAAGAGATGTCGCGGCCGACCTGACGGTCGGCGAACTTATCAAACAACTGGCGCTGAACCCCAAGACCGTGGTGGCGCAGCGCAACGGCGAGATTGTGCCGCGCGAATCGTTTCACGCGGTGCGGCTGAACGACGGCGACGAGGTGGACATCGTGCGCTTCGTCGGAGGCGGCTGATGGACCACGCGACGCGCATGGCGCAATTCCAGGCTGGCGACCTCTATGTGGTGATCACCGAGGAGTTCTGCGCAGGACGCCCCGCCCTGGACATCCTGTCGGCATGCCTGGATGTAGGCGTGCGCCTCGTGCAGTTGCGCGAGAAATCGCTCGAAGACCGCGAATTGTTCCTCCGGGCGGAACAATTCCGGGAGAAGACCGCCGCTGCGGATGCGGTGCTTATCATTGACGACCGGGTGGACGTGGCGCTTGCCACCGGCGCAGACGGCGTGCATCTGGGCCAGCAGGATTTACCTATTGCCGCCGCGCGCCGCATCGCGCCGGACCTGATCATCGGCGCGTCCACGCATGCGCCGGAGCAGGCCGC
>CAZLII010000436.1:0-4500 GCA_964559065.1 uncultured Nitrospirales bacterium
GTCCGAATCCGGTCGCAACCAGGACCTCGGCATGATGGCCAGCCGGATTTTCGTCACCGCGCGCATCACCAAGCGGCCCGCGCCCTCCCGCCGGGGCAAACCCCTTTATCCCCGCGTCACTGTCATCCTGGGCGACCCCACCCTGCCGGATTCGGTGAAGCGCGACGGCCAGTTCAACGCCGAGGACCTCGACACGATTGACCGGCTTAAGCGCGCGCTTGCTGAACTTGAGGATTATTCTTTTGAGTACATGGACCAGCATTCTAATCTGATCCCGCGATTGAAATCCGAACTCCCGGAATTTGTCTTCAATCTCTGCGATGAAGGCTACAACAACGACGCCTTCCTGGAACTGCACGTGCCCGCCTATCTTGACATGCTTGGCATCCCCTACACGGGCGCGGGGCCGACCTGCCTCGGCCTGTGCTACAACAAGGCGCTCGTGCGGTCCATCGCGGCGGGCCTGGACATTCCCGTGCCGCTGGAAACCTACTTCGACCCCGACGACCAGTCGGCCACCCTGCCGTCCACCTTCCCCGCGCTCATCAAGCCGAATTTCGGCGACAGCAGCATCGGCATCACCATCAATTCGGTGGTGCAAACCCCGCAGGAACTGCTGTCGTATATGCGCCGGCTTCAGGAGACGCTGCCGGGGCGCCCCATTCTGATCCAGGAATTCCTGGAAGGGTCGGAGTACAGCATCGGCATCATCGGCAACCCCGGCCAGAGAGTCACTTATCTGCCGCCGCTCGAAGTGGATTACAGCGGCCTGCAAAGCGGCCTGCCGCGAATCCTCGGCTATGAGTCCAAGTGGCTCCCGGATTCTCCCTACTGGACGCAGATCAGTTACCACGAGGCGCAACTCGATGAAGACACGTTGCGTAAACTGCAAGACTATTCCATGCAACTCTTTACGCGGCTTGCTTGCCGCGACTACGCCCGCTTTGATTTCCGCGCCGACAACAACGGCGAGATCAAACTCCTCGAGGTCAACCCCAATCCTGGATGGTGCTGGGACGGCAAGTTCAACATTATGGCCGGCTTCGCCGGCATGCGCTATGCCGACATGCTCCGGCTCGTTATCGAAGCGGCCCAGGAGCGCGTGGCCGCGCAGGCGCCCTCAGGGAATGGCGCCACGGCGTCCCCTGCCTGATGCCGGACAAGACGCGCCTTAATGCTGCACGACGCCCAGTGTTTGATTTTTTGACAGGGTTGGGCTATGCTGTATGAAGGTGTAACTTAGGGGATTTTTCCTGGGAACAGCCAAGGCATGATGCCATGACGCAAGAAAAGGGGCATGCGGCTCGCAAACCGGAAGCCATCTCATATCTCCCGATCCCTGTAGCCTCTCTGCGCGCAGACACCATTACCAATTTCGACCTCTATCTTCCCTCCCATGACGGACGCACCCCGGTGCTCTATCGCGACGGGGCTTTTCCCATCACGACAGCCCTGCTCGAACGGCTTCGGTCCGGCAAGGTGGAGACCCTGCTGGTCAAGTCAACCGATGAAGAACATTACCGCCATTACCTGGAAGCCAATCTCGGTTCCCTGGTGGCCGATGAGAGCGTGCCGCTGGAGGAGCGGTCCGCGTTGCTCTATGACTCCGCCCGGAACCTGGTGCGCGATGTGCTGCGGGACCCGCGCGCGGGCAATGTGCTGCAACGGAGCGAGGAAGTCGTGTCACACATGGTTCGCTTCCTCTTCGCGGACAAGCAGGCCTTCTACCACCTGATACAAGTGACTTCATACGACTATTACACGTACACGCACAGCGTCAACGTATTCGTATTCAACATCGCTCTGGCGGCGCGGCTCGGCGTGCGTGAGGAGGACCTCCATGACTTCGGTCAGGGCGGCCTTTTGCACGACATCGGCAAGAGCAGGATAGACCCGGAACTGCTCAACAGTCCGGGCAAACTCAGTCCGGATGAGTGGCGCATCATCAAAATGCATCCCGTTTTCGGCGATCAGATGCTGTTGGAACAGGGCTGCACGAGCGAAATCATCATTGACGTCGTGCGCCACCACCACGAGAAACTCTGCGGCGGCGGCTATCCCGACGGATTGTCGGGGGACGACGTTTCGGCCTGGGTCCGCATTTGCACCATCTCCGACATCTTCGACGCCCTCACCACGCGCCGCCCTTATAAAGGGGCGCTGGACAGTTACCACAGCCTCCTGCTCATGCAGGAGGAAATGTCGAATGAACTCGACCCCGATTTCTTCCTCGCCTTCGTCGAACTCATGGGCAAGATTGAGCGCCCCCGACGCCCCAAGAGAACATAACACGAACTCAGGGTACGCGTGGAGCGTGGTGCTTTCGGGAGCGCGACGCGCCGTTGCCGAGGGCAATCAGGGACCCGAAGAAATCACGCACCCATGCCTGCGCGTCGTCCACGATAGTGTACACAATGGGCACGACGAAGAGGGTGAGGAAGGTGCCGGCGCAAAGGCCGCCGACCAGGGCGCGCCCCAGCCCGGTGACCGCGCCGCCCGTCGCGCCGCGCCCGATGGCGAGCGGCAGGATGCAAAAGACGGTGGTGAGGGTGGTCATCAGGACGGGGCGCAGGCGGTTGTGGCCGCCCTGGAGCACTGATTGGGCGCGGTCAAGCCCCTGCCGCCGCAGTTGGTTGATGTGGTCAATAATGACAATGCCGTTGTTGACGATGATGCCGCACATGATGATGGAACCGACGAGGGAAATGGTGTCCATCTGCTTGCCGGTGAGGTACATGACCCAATACACGCCGGAGAAGGCCATGGGCACGGTGGTCAGCACGGAGAGCGGCAACAGCCACGACTCAAAAAGGGCGGCCATCACGAGATAAATCAGGATGAGCGACATGGCCAACGTTTTGGAGAAATTGACCAGGGTTTCGTCCATGGCGCGCAATTCGTCATCCAACTCAATGAAATAGCCGCGCGGGAGATCAAAGCGGGCGATCAGGGCGCGAAGACTGTCGCGCACCTGGATCATGTTCTCACTGTTCACCCGCCCGTAAAGGCGCAGCGAACTTTTTGCGTTGACGCGGTCTATGCGGGGCGGGGTTTCGTCTTTGTGCAGGCTGACCAGTTGCATGATCGGCACCAGGCGGCCATCGCCGCCCTGCACCGCCATCGTTTCCAGGTCGCCCACATTGCCCTTTTGGGTCCAGGGCAACTGTCCGCGCACGGCGATTTCCTGTCCGCCCCTTTTCATATAGGGCAGGGTGGCGCCGCGCAGCGCAAAATCCACCGTGCGCGCGATGAGCATGGGCGAGACGCCCGCCCCGGCGGCGCGCTCTTTTTCGATGTGCAGTTGAATTTCGTCCTTCTCGTCGGGCCGGTCAGACTTCACATCCGTCAACTCCGGCAGGGCTGCCATCGCCTCCATGAATCTCCCCGCGATTTCGTGCAGGGTTCGGGTATCATCGCCGCGCATGAGCACGCCGATGCTCCGCCCGCCTTCGGGGCGCACCTCGGATACGCCGTAGTCAATCCGCGCGCCGGGCAGGCGCGCAGGCAGCCGCTCCGCCAGAAATTTTCGCGCCTCGTCGGTGCTGCAGGGCAGCGCGGCGTCGGGGGGCAAATCGTCTTCTTTCACGAGATACATCGTGATGACGCCGCCCCAGCCCCCCGAATTGACGTAGATGTTCGTGATGCCGAGTTCGTCCCGGTAGGCTTCGATGCGGGACACGATCATGTCCACGGTCTCGCGCACATTGTCCTGTCCGTAGTTCTGGTCCACGTTGAGCCGCACGCTGAACTGACGCATGTCGAGTTGCGGCAAGCCTTGGAACCCCGTTCTTCGGTAGGGAAAGTAATAACTGGCCAGCAACAGGGCCAGGGTCAGCGCGATGACGACAGGCCGATGCCGGAGCGCCAGCGCCATCGCCGCATCGTATATTTTCCAGAGGGTATCCATCACGCCGAAATGGGGCAGACGCAGGCGAAAGCGTTTCCGGCGTTCCCCGGACGGGGCATTGGCGCGGGGTCTTTTCGCGCGCCCGCCGTAACTTTCCGCGAGGGGAATGATCGTCAGGGCTATCACGAGGCTTGCCGTCAATGAGGTGGTGATAGGCCCGGCGAATTCCCGCATGATGGTGGAGAGTTCGCCCGACTCCAGGTAAAACACCGGGATGAACACCACCACTGTGGTCAGGGTCGAGGCGGAGATGGCCATGCCCACTTCCGCCGCGCCGCGCTGCGCATTCACCACCCGGTCGCCGCCGAGCATCCGGCGGCGGTGGATGTTTTCGATGACCACGATGGCGTTGTCCACCAGCATGCCCATGGAAATGACCAACGCAGCAAGGGTGACGAGATTCAGGGTCTGGCCGGAAAAGTAGATGTAGATCACGGCGACCACGATGGAGGCGGGAATCGCCAGCGAGACCAGGACGGTCGGGCGGACGCGGCGCAGAAAGAGCCACAGCACGATCACCGCCATGGCGCAGCCATATCTCCCGGCATTGTAGAGGGAACTCAGCGCAAAGCGGATGATTTCAGACTGGTCCT
>CAZLII010000437.1:0-4412 GCA_964559065.1 uncultured Nitrospirales bacterium
GCATTATGTCTCCACCATCGCGCACCTCGGCAACCTGGCCTTCCGCTCCCGCAGCGAAGTCCACTGGGATGTGGAAAACGAGCGGGCCGTGGACAATCCCGATGCGGACCGCCTCGTGGGCGCGCATTACCGCGCCCCGTGGACCCTGCCCTATGCGCGGCGCTCGGCGTAACCCCCGGGAAAAAAGCCGCCGCAAAACGCATGGCAGGACGACCGTGTGCAGCGCAAATGTTGTACCTTCCGCTCACTTGGCGCTGGGCATATCGCGATCTGCGCCCGCAGTCCCCTTCTGGGATGCGGATTGGGGACCAATTACGGCGCACGGGGGGATGAAGAGGTTCAATCAATCAGGCGATTCGCAACTGGTCTCCGAATTTCCCAGCGCCTCTTTGATCTTGGAGAGTAGTCGCACACCTTGATAAGGCTTCTGGATGAATCCTGCGACGTTTTTCCCGGCGAAGCGTTCCAGCACTTCCTGCTCATCATAACCGCTGGAGAGGATAATGGGCGTGTCTTTCCGGATGCGTCGCAGTTCGCTGAAGGCCTGTCCTCCGTCCATGTGGGGCATGGTGAGGTCAAGAATGATGCAAGAGATTTCATTGACATGGACGCGGAAGACCTGGATGGCCTCTTCCCCGTCTTCCGCCGTGATGACCTCGAATCCCGCGCGTTCGAGCATGCGGCGGCCCACTTTGCGAACTATCTCCTCGTCGTCCACCAAGAGAATGGTGCCGCTGCCGCGCAAGTCGCTGCCGATATGGTCTTCGGTCTGGCTTTCAGGCGTCTGTTGTTCCATGGCTGGCAACAACACTTTGAAAGTGGTGCCGCGTCCCGGTTCGCTGTACACCTTGATAGCGCCCTTGTGGCTGCGGACAATGCCCAGCACAGCGGCGAGGCCCAGGCCGCGCCCGGTAAATTTGGTGGTGAAGAAGGGATCAAAAATCTTGGCGACGGTATCTGCGTCCATACCGCAGCCTGTGTCCGAAACCTCAAAGTAGGCGTAGCGCCCAACCGGCAATTCCTCGGTGAGATAGGTGTCGGCGAGATAGGCGCGGTCACAGTGCATGACGCCGGTGCGAATGGAGATGACGCCGCTCTTGTCGCCGATGGATTCGGAGGCGTTGGTGATGAGATTCATGATGATCTGGCGGATTTGTGAGGCATCGCCGCGCACCATCGGCATATCCTGCGCGAAATGGCATTTCATCGCCACCTTCTTCGAGATGGAGATTTCCAGCAGATGCGCCATCTCTTCGAGAAGGCTGTTCAATGAAAGGGGTTCAATGACGAATCGGCCCTTGCCGGAGTAGGCCAGCATCTGGCGGGTCAGTTCGGCGGCGCGCTTTGCGGCGGTCTCGATTTCGCGGATGCTGTTGCGCGCCGGTGAGGTCGCCGGCAATTCGTCCAGGGCGATGTCGGCATTGCCGAGGATGCCCATGAGCAGGTTGTTGAAATCATGGGCGATGCCGCCGGCCAGCACGCCGAGCGATTCCAGTTTCTGCGCATGCTGCACCTGGCCTTCCAAAGTCCGCCGCTCCTCCTCGGCCTGCTTGCGTTCTGTGATGTCCATGGCCACGCCGACCATCCGCGCGGGATTGCCGGCGGCATCGCAGCGGAAGACGCCGTTCAACCCCAGCCAGTGGACAGAGCCGTCGGGCCATACCACGCGGCACTCGTGCTGATAAGGTTCTTTGGTCGCCCTGGCGTGTTCCAGCGTGTCCAGGAATACTGCCCGGTCCTCCATGTGCACAGCGGCGACAATCCGGTCAAAACTGTCCTCAAACGCCCCGATTTCCACGCCGAAGAGCCGCTCGTGCCAGCCTTCCCAGATGACCTTGCCGGACGGCAAATCCCAATCCCAAACGCTGAGTTTGCCGCCGTCCAGCGCCATCATGAGCCGGTCTTCACTTTCGCGCAGAGCCATGTCCGTACGCTTCAGTTCGCTGATGTCCGTGATGAATCCTTCCAGCGCGATGAGTCGTCCGGACTCGTCATAGACGCCCCGGCCCTTTTCCCAAACCCATTTCTCTTCGCCCTGCGCTGTGCGGATGCGGTAGTCCATCACAAAGGGGCGCTTCGCGTTGAGGCCTCTTTGCACGGCGCCCCAAACAGCGGCGCGGTCTTCCGGCAAAATCACCTGCGCATAACTGATGTCGCGATTGTCAATGAGCGCTTCGGGGGGATAGCCGGTCAGTTCCAGACAACCCTCGCTGACGAATTCCATGGACCAGTCTGGATCATTCCGGCAGCGATAGGCCATCCCCGGCAGATTGCTCAAGAGGATTTCCAGGATGCGGCGGCTTTCCCGCAGGCGGCGCTCGACTTCCTTCAGGGCGGTGATGTCGCGGTTCATGCCCAGCACGGAAACGCAGCGTCCGTCCGGCGCAAATTCCGGCACGCCGCGCCAATCCATGATGACCCGGCCCAACGGGCCATGAAACGCAAACTGTTCCCGCTGAGGCGCGCCGGTTTCCACGACTTTTGCGATGGCGCGCTCCAGCACATCGCACAGGTCCGGGGGAAATCCCAATTCCTGGTATGTCTTGCCAATCATGTCCTGCTGGGCAAGCCCCACGTTGGCGGCGCAAGCCCTGTTCACGTAAAGAAAACGGCCGGCGGGGTCATACCGCATGATGCAATCGGCGCTGTTTTCGCAGAGTTGGCGAAACGTGTCTTCCTGTCCCCCCTGGGCGGTGCGCAAAGCCGCCTGCTCCCCGCCCCGTGAATCATTTTCGGAAATTGCCTGGTCTGGGTTCCGCTCATCTTCCATGGCTTCTTTCCTCTGCCCTGCCGTGCCCGCATCCTCTCCCCGAGCGACCAACTGGCCGGGACCGCTCTTTCATATTATTTGTCATTATAACCTTTTTCATGCACAAAATGCGCAATGCAAGGTCACTTCAGCCCGTAGGGTGGGTGAAATGAAGCATAGCGTAATGGAACCCACCATTGGCAGAAAAAAATTCCTCCCACGTCGTGACATCGATCCTGTGCTGTCACACTGCGAACATGGTCAGACATTTGTGAAATGGTTATTCTTGACCGCCGCAGGATCGAATTCCCCTGCCATTTCCGACAAGGATTGTCCTTTTATGAAGCGGGAAAGCCTGTTTCACAAATGCCTCACGTTGGGTTTCGTTTCGCTGCACCCACCCTGCGGAAACGATTTGCGTCTTTGGCGCGTCGTTGTTGAATGCCGGCCTGCGCGGAAGTGATGACGCCCGGGGACAATGTGTTAAAATGCATGCGCGACAGGGGAATATTCTGGAGGAAAAGCAATGAAACAGCATGGAACGATATTGACAGGATTTTTTCTAATGGCGGTCTCAATGGGCGCGTGCGCAGATACGGAAGATGCGCCGCCGGGCGTTATCCTCGACACGGATTTCCGGTCCGACGTGGATGATGTCGGCGCATTGGCGGTGTTGAACGCGCTTGCGGACAACGGGGAATGCGCGCTGCTGGGTGTCATGGCCAGCCAGACGGGGCCGCATGTGGTCGGCGCGATCAATGCCGTGAACACGTGGTACGGGCGGGGCGACGCGCCCATCGGGCTGAGTCCCGTGGATGACCAGCGTTTTCCAGACCACTACGCGCCGTTCATCGGCAATCCCGAAAATTTTCCCGGCACCCAAGCGACCGCCGCCGCGCCGGACAGCACCACCCTCTACCGCAGGCTGCTGCACCAGGCCGAGGATAAGAGCGTCGCCATCGTGGTGATCGGGGGTCAGACCTGCATACACCTGCTGCTGGTCTCGGATGCAGACCATGAGGGCGACGGGTCCATCGGCCGCAGCGGCCGAGACCTGATCGCGGCCAAGGTGCGGCAATTGGTCATCATGGGCGGCAACTTTGCCGACGCTGATCACCGCGAACACAACATCAACCTGGACCAGAAAGCGGCGCAAACGGTCGCCGACGAATGGCCGACGCCGATTGTGTATTCCGGCTATGAGATTGGGCGACCCGTGCTGACAGGCGGCGCCATGACCAACCCGGAGAAAAACCCCGTCGCCAAGGCCTATGAACTGTATCCGGCGGGCGGCGTCGGGACCATCGCGTCATCGGCCAGTTACGACCAGACCGCCGCCTATTTCGCCGTGCGCGGCGTTCAGGCCGAGGGATTGACGCTCTGGGAACTCAGCCCGCCGGGGCGGGTCCGTTTCCCCGATGCGCTGACCCGATTCGAGCCGGACCCGGCGGGGCCGCATCGCCATCTGATACCCAAGGCATCCAACGAAGAAGTCGCAGCCGTCATCGAGGCATTGATGACCCAGCCGCCCAGGAAGAACCTGTCCGACCAATGAGGTTTTGCTAAGAAAGTTCGTTCTCTTTCTTTTGCGCATCGCCGCCAGAGGTGGTGGGGGACTCCTAAGAAAGTGCGCCATGTTTTGGCCGATTGAAGTGAATTCCGG
>CAZLII010000438.1:0-4404 GCA_964559065.1 uncultured Nitrospirales bacterium
GTTGGGCGTTCTATCCCTACGACGAACCGTGGTTGACGGGTTTCACCATGATTCCGGCGCTGCGCGCCTTCTGCGAGCGCGTGCGCGCGGCGGACCCCAACGCCCGCATCTACACCGATCCGGCAGGGCTGGTGCGCGTCGAATACATCGCGGAATTCAAGGACCTCATTGATATCTGGCAGCCGGAAATGAACATTCTCAAGCGTGATCCGGAACTCGTGCGCTGGTTCCAGGAAAACGCCGACGTGTTCTGGGCCTACGAGGCGACCGATCCCGGCAAGGACCTGCTCCCCCTCGGCTACTACCGCGCCTATGCCTGGCTGGCCATGCACTTCGGCCTCGACGGTGCGGGATTCTGGTGCTACAAGTACCACGATGCGTGGTGGCCGCTCGAAACCACCGACTGGTCCGTCGTCTATCAGACCGGCGACCGCGTCGTCCCCTCGCGCCGATGGGAAGCGTGCCGTGATGGGCAGGAGGATTTCCGCGCCATGCATGCGCTGCGCCGCGCCGCCAAAGACGCCCGCGCCGCAGGATTCGATGCCGACGCCGACCGCGCCGAGGCGCTTCTCGCCGAAGCGCTGGAAGACATCATCGGCCGGCAACTCCGCGAGATTGACGAAATCACCCGGCAGACCCGCGACTATGAAGTGGATTTCGACGCAATGCTGGCCTACCGCGAGCGCTTCGCCCAGGAGATTATTCGACTGAACGCATTACTTGAAGAATAGCGCGCCGCTTCATTCCTGCCGGACTGGTCAGAATGGTCCGACTCGTCCGACCTGCCCGACTTGTCCGACCTGCCCGACTTGTCCGACCTGTCCGACCTGTCCGACTCAATACAACGTCACATTCAATCCTGTTCCAAGTGGCGTCCCGGTGACAGGCGCGACACCTGATGGGTTCCGATAAATGAACACGTGCGTTGGCAGGGCGATCAGGATATCGGGGACGCCGTCGCCGTCCATGTCGCCGATGAACACGCTGAGTTCCGCTCCTTTCGCGGCGTCGAGCGCTTCCTCCGGGACATCCAGCGTGGCCAACCGTTTTCCCCGCGCGTCATAAAGCGCGCGGTTATGCGCGACGACAATCTCGTCCAGGCCATCGCCGGTCCAGTCAATCAATTTGTGGTGGCGGCTGTAACTGGTCGTCAGTTCTCCAATCTTGTTGCCATCCCGGTCGAAGGCCCAGATGGGGCTTTGGCCAAAAGGCTGATGGTCAATGTCAACGATCAGTTGGCGTCCGGGCAGGTCCTCCGCGAGTTTGCCGATGTTGATTGATTCGAAGTGATGCCCGGTCACCTCCCACAAGGTCTTTCCAAGACCATCCACCGCCGCGATGGCGTTGGCCCCGCAGAAGGTCATGACAGTGCGCCAGCCTTCGGGTCTGTCGCCCCGTTCGAGCACGCGTGCGCAGTCCAAGTGGCCGCGCTTCAGTTCGATGCGGTCCGACGAATAGACCCAGCGCACGCTGCCATCGGGATTCAGCAGGGCATAGCCCGCCAGTATTTCGTCGCGCCCATCGCCGTCTATGTCCAGCGGGACAGGCTGGTGCGCCGTGCGGTAACCGCCCGGATACTTGACGGTCCAAAGCAGGGTGCCCGTCTGGTCATAGGCCCAAATCTGCAGATACCGGTCTTTCACCAGCACGTCAGTGGGGCATCCCTTTCCCGACAGATCGCAAAAAACCAGACAGTCCGTCGCCTCTTTTTCAATCGGGATGCGGCGCTTTTCCCGTCCGGTGCGGCCGTCAATCTCCACCAGCGCCCCCTGGTCGCACACGATGACGTCCAGTTGCCCGTCGCCATCCCAATCATGAATCTGACAGGCCACGTCATGATGCCATGTTTTGCGCCCGATCTCGGGATTTCCCCAGCGCCACAAGGTCCGGCCGTCCAGTTTCTGCGCGGCGACGGCGCTCGTGTAATGGACATCGCCCTCGTTAAAATTCTCAGCGGAGACGATTTCCGGCTGTCCGTCGCCATCCAAATCCCCGGCGACCATCCACTGTCCGCCATAATCGGGGTCGAGCGTCACCACGCGCCACGGCGCAATCACCGGGATATCATCCGGGAAAGCGCCTGTATCGTCCACGGAAAACCGAAGGCCGCTGTCCACCATCGCGCCAAGCGCAAACAGTACGCTTATTAGCAGAGTCAATCCCTTCATGCTTCAATCCTTTTACAAAACGCGCCATTTGTTGTCGTTTAATCTGCGCCATGAAATTCGAGCCGATAACGACGATATGCGAAACCACGAAGCGGCATGACTACAAGCACATCCATTGGACAGCATACCCCAAGAATCTCACCACAGTCATTTTCACCCCATTTTCCCCCGATGGCTGCGCGCCAGAAGGACGATTTGTAATTCAATTGAAGTTAAGATAGAATCTTATTCAATAATCATTTGCAGGAATGGCCGAACCATGAAGAAATCACGTATGCCAGATGATCGTGTGGTGACTGCCTTCAAGGAGGCGTGCGTCCGCCGGAACCTGAGAACGACGCACCAGCGCCTGGAAATTTTTCGGGAACTGTCCGCGACGGGGGAGCATCCGGACGCCATTACGATATATCGCCGGGTAAGAAAGCGCATCCCGACGATCTCTCTGGACACGGTGTATCGAAATCTGAAACTGCTCGCGGAATACGGGTTGATTTCCATTGTCGGCATGAGCGATGAGCGACTTCGTTTTGATGCCAATATGACAAGACACCATCATTTCTCGTGTGTGCGCTGTGGGATGATTCGTGATTTTTATTCCGTGCGCCTCAACGCACTGAAAATGCCGGAAGAAGCCAAGGCTTTTGGCGATACAGTGTCGCTGCATGTGGAAGTGAAAGGCGTGTGCGACACATGCATCGCAGGGAAACGGGGTGCAGTTTCCAGACAGGGGCTGCGAAATACGAAAGGAGAAGCAAAATGAGCAAATCA
Organism: uncultured Nitrospirales bacterium; assembly: GCA_964559065.1. Classification (GTDB taxonomy): domain Bacteria; phylum Hydrogenedentota; class Hydrogenedentia; order Hydrogenedentales; family CAILVY01; genus CALEDJ01. The sequence continues at coordinate 2,937 of CAZLII010000438.1, forward strand.
AAGCGACTGACCACGGCGGCGGGCATTCCCGTGAGCGACAACCAGACGTCGCTCACCGCCGGAGAACGCGGACCGACCCTCTTGCAGGATCACTACCTGCTGGAGAAACTGGCGCACTTCAACCGCGAACGCATCCCCGAGCGGGTGGTGCATGCGAAGGCCGCCGGCGCGCATGGGGTCTTGACAATCACCCAAGACATCACGAAATACACCAAGGCAAAACTTTTTTCGGAGGTGGGCAAGAAGACCGAGGTTTTCGGCCGTTTTTCCACAGTGGCGGGCGAGAAGGGTTCGGCGGACACGGTCCGCGATGTGCGCGGTTTCGCCTTGAAGTTCTACACCGAAGAAGGCAACTGGGACATGGTGGGGAACAACACGCCGGTGTTCTTTATCCGGGATGCCATCAAGTTCCCCGATTTCATTCATTCCCAGAAGCGCGATCCGCAAACCAACACCCGTTCGGATACGATGCAGTGGGATTTCTGGTCGCAGGTGCCGGAGGCCCTCCATCAGGTCACAATTCTGTTCTCGGACCGGGGCATCCCAAAGGGCATCCCCTACATGAACGGCTATGGCAGCCATACCTACAGTTTCATCAATGCGGCGAACGAGCGTTTCTGGGTGAAGTTCCATTTCAAGACCCAGCAGGGCATTCAATGCATGATGCAGGAGGAGGGCGACCGCCTCGCAGGAAGCGACCCGGATTACCACACGCGCCAGTTGTTCGATGCAATCGAACGCGGCGAGTATCCAAAGTGGACCTTCAATGTGCAGATCATGCCCGAAAAGGATGCCGAAAAATACCGGTGGAATCCGTTTGATTTGACCAAGGTCTGGCCGCATGCGGATTATCCTTTGATCGAGGTCGGCGTACTGGAACTCAACAAGAATCCGCAGAACTATTTTGCGGAAGTGGAGCAGGCCGCGTTCTCCCCAGGCAACGTCGTGCCAGGCATTTCGTTCTCCCCCTGCAAGATGTTGCAGGCGCGCATTTTCGCCTATGCCGACGCACACCGTTACAGGCTGGGCGTCAATTTTGAACGACTGCCGATCAACTGTCCCCACGCCGCCGAGGCGAACAACTACCAGCGCGACGGAAGCATGCGCTTTGATGACAATGGCGGGGCATCGCCCAACTACGAACCGAACAGTCTTGGCGGTCCCAAGGCGGACCCTGCCTATGAAGAGCCGCCGCTCAAAATTTCCGGGGACGCCGCCCGGTATGAGCAAAAACGCGGCGTGGATGACGATTATGTTCAGCCCGGCAATCTCTATCGGCTGATGTCCGCCGACGAACGCAAGCGTCTGGTCGCCAACATCAGCGGCAGCCTGAAGAAAACGCCCAAGGCAATTCAGGAAAAGATGATCGCCCACTTCCGGAAAGCGGACAAGGAATACGGCGACGGCATTGCCGCCCTCAGTGCTCCCCAGTTTTATGTAGGCAACGCCTGTAATGCGGCGAATGCGT
>CAZLII010000439.1:0-4392 GCA_964559065.1 uncultured Nitrospirales bacterium
TCAATGGCGGTTTCGAATGCGTATTCCGTGTGTTGGCCCGGCATCAGGAAACCTCCTCCTGCCTGCCGGCAGGCACGGTCAATTCAAATCGGACAGCCAAATCCTTCAGCATGAAGAAGGTATCCTTGGGGGTTATATTGAACTGCGCACACACATCGGGAAGCAGCACGCGGCTCCGCGATTGCGGGCGGGGCTGCTCGTTCGTCACAACAATGGTATTGTGAGCCATGGCATAGGCGACCAGCCAGCCATCCGCTTCGGTCGCGAATTTTGCTTTGGCCTGATCGAAATACTGCGGGTTCCGCTGCACCCAAAGCATGATCTCCTCATAGGCGGAGATCACGCTTTCATCGTCCGTACCCATAAAGAATCCAGCCGGCACATCATTCTTGACCCATTGGACAAGGTCTTCGGTCGGTCGCCCGGCAAGCAGTTCGCCTCTGACCCTGTCGATGCTGCCAATGTTTCCCGCTTTATGATGGTGAATCAGACTGTCCCAGAAACCCGGACATATCGTGAAAGCGTAGTAGCTGTTCTTCGCCGCAATGAACACGTCAGAGTCCAATATATAGGGGCGATGTGCGCTCATGGCAGATCGACCCCCAGGCGGTAAGCGTATTCCTGAAAAGCACCCCCACGCAGGCCGGTAAGGTCATAGGCTTCCTTGAAGCTCATGCGGCCGCTTTTTGCGGCAAAAATGACCTGCGTGGCGAACAGTTCGCCCACGCGCGTATTCTGGTTTTTGTAGAAGTCACCCCCGGCACCGGCAGAACTGCGCCTACGCTCTTTTGCGAGGTATTCATGGTAGAACGCGAAAAACATTTCCCGGTCCACCAGACGCAAATCCATCGCACGGCGGCCTGCCACGATGGGACTGACTTTGAATTGTCGTGCGACGGCATCGAACGGCGCTTCCGCATGTCTGACTTCGCGCCAGTACGCTATCAGTTCACGCGCCGGGACAAGGAACTCCGCCGCCGCCCGATCACACCAAGACTCGACCTCTTGCGAGGGCTGCGATATCAAACCGGCATCCGTCAATGCGCTTTCTCCCAGCCAAATGTGCGCCAGTTCGTGTACCAGTGTGAACATCTGAGCCGATTTCGCGTCAGCTCCATTAACGAATACAAGGGGGGCGTATTTGTCACTCAGGGCGAAACCTCGAAACTCCCCAACGTCCAGTTTTCGATGTGTGTTATTCCCTACAACGCCATTGATAACAGCCATCACCCCCAACTTCTCGATAGCCCGTCTCAGTTCGCCGACCGCTTCCTGCCAGGTGCGGACGTTTGCCGCCCAACCATCCTCGAGTCCGACCATCCGTCGCATTTCGCGCCCGACGCCTTGCGAATCGTCTTCTGGCCGGGCACTTCCCACGAAGTCCAGCGGCTCGGCCTCACATTCAATCAAATCCTCGTGAAGCCACGCCTGGCGACGCTGCATGGCATGGATCGTATCCAGCAGGTCAGCGCTTGGGCGGCCGATATATTGATTGCCGACCGTGCGAAGGTCGGGAATGGGAATGGATTCTTTCGGAGGCTCAGGAAGAAAAAAGTATCCGAACGGTGTGTAGGTTGCCAGGGCGAATTTTTCGAGCTGTTTGAAGGTCGGGCGCTCCTCCCCGCTCACCCAGGCGGGTAACTTGCGCAAGGACTGCTTTTGCGCCAGGGCATCGACGCTTCGCCCGGCGCGTTCACAGGCCCACAAAAGTAAATCGGGTTTAACATCCACGCGCATCAAGAGACCTCCTCCTGCCTGCCGGCAGGCATGGTGCGAACGTCGATTTTGCCTGTTACCGCTGCGGAGATGAGGGCGGTGCGGTATTCGCGGAGCAGGGTGATTGATTTATCAACCTTTCTAACCATTGCATCGATCTTGTCGGTCTCAAAATCTATGAAATCAGCAATATCGCATTGTTCAGCAGGCGGAGGCACTGGCACAAACAAAGCGGCAATGGTTTCAACTGCAAGGCCCGGTTGAGCAGCAGATTGAGAATATTGGTTAAGTTTCATGGAACGGAGCAGTTCGCCAAGCCATTTCGTCGCGATATTGTTTTTTGTAGAAACAACCACAGCATGTTCCGATGCCCAGAAATAACCAGTTACATAATTGATGCAACCACAGAGCGCACCCTGCCGCCCTATTAAAACGAAGGTGCCGTTGTGATTATATGAGTTGGTAAAGCCCCGCAGACCGTTTCCCCCATATACGGGATAGTCTCCAGTTTCATCTATCTCATAAGCTGTTATTGATTCGCCACTCCTTAATCGCACGAAACGTTTGAGCCTTTTAACCTCCCAATGCGCCGGAATTTCACCAAGCCATTCAATGCCGGAGTCCTTCATCTTGGCATTGGGGTCGAGCCCTTTGGTAACGGCGTGGCTGATGAGCGCAGATCGCTTCTCCTGGAGCAACTCGATCTGCCGCTGCTTTTTTTCAATGAGCGTGTCGATCTGCGCTGTTTCGCGGTCAAGAAAGGCTGCAATGGCTTGTTGTTCTTCTACTGGGGGAACAAGAAACAGCCCATTGTCCAGCCAATATTTGCCCAAACCAAATCGAGTAATTCCGTTGGCAGCGACCCGGAACTGGTCATTAATCCCACTGGAACGGAACGCCCGAAACAGGTACTCACCAATCAGCTTTCGCAGATCGGGGCGAATGTGAGCCAGATGGTAGCCGCACAGAACACCATCGAGTTCTTCAGCAACATACGCCGGAACAGCGATATCGTCCCAGGACTCAGAGTCCTTCGTCACGAGCACATCTCCATGATGCACTTGGAATCTGGCGATTTCGCTTCGCGTCGCGGTCGCAGCCATGAATTCGAGGCCCTCTTTGATGAAGTCGTTGTAATACACGTCCACATAGTTGCAGAGGCGTACGGGCTCCTCGCCCTCAATGGTGTGCTTGTCCACGCTGCTGAACTGGATTGACGCAACGTGTTTGAGGCGACGAACCTCCCAGTGCTCGGGAACATCTCCTACCCACTCCATCCCCGACGGCTTGTACGCAGGATAGGCACGATGTTTCATTTTTGCCCCTCCCATGGGTCTGTTCCTGCCTGCCGATAGGCACGGCGGCGGATAGGTGCAGGGCGATCATCAATTGGGCGAACACAAGGTTCGCCCCTACGGGGTGATGGGGACGGATGCCGTTGATTGTCCCGAACCGGACGAACGCATGGTTCGGCGGGTTCGGTCCGGGATTCGGGGGTATTGTAGGGGCGATCCTTGTGATCGCCCGTTTGCGTATTGTGATCGCCCGATGTCCCGTGTCCCCCCTTTTGTGTATCGTGTTTGCCCAATGTATCGTTATTTCCCGATGGCTGATCACCCCGCGAAACAAGGCGAACATCGATTGGGCGAACATCGATTGGGCGAACATAATCCGGGCGAACATCGATTGGGCGAACACAAGGTTCGCCCCTACGGTCGGTTGCGTTGGGGTTTTCCTGGTCTGTTTCCCATTGCGCCGGGTTGTTGGTGATGTATTCCCGAATGCGGTTCAATTCGTCCTCATTGCGGATGACGTGTTCGTAATAATTGCGTTGCCATAATTTTCCGTTAAACCGCCGCCATCCGTATTGTTTGACGCCGTGAACATATTCATGCGTGGTGATGGATTTGAACGCCTGGACAACCCGCCCCACCGTACCGGGCAACGTCCCGTGCGCACGAACGCCGGGGCGGCCGTAGGGGCGAACCTTGTGTTCGCCCGGTCTATTGTGTTGGCCCAATTTACGATAACCAACGGTATCCGGTGCCATGTAGGGGCGATCCTTGTGATCGCCTGTTTGCGTATTGCGATCGCCCGACGTATCGTTATTTCCCGATGGTTGATCACCCGGCGAAACAGGGCGAACACGATCCGGGCGAACACAAGGTTCGCCCCTACGGTGTGACACCAAAATACCGTGAATGTGATTCGGCATTACAATGAATTCATCCAATTCCAAATGGGGGAATCGAATCGGCAATTGATCCCAAACCGTTTCCACCATCCGGCCTGCATCGTTCAACACCATTTTCCCATTCATGATTTCCCCGTACAGACATTCCCGGTTCTGCGCGCAAATCGTCACAAAATACGCCCCGGCACCGGCATAATCGTATCCTTTCAACCGGATGGACCGGCGGTCCCGCCACTCCGGGCGGTCCGTATGTAAAACACCCCTGCTCATTCACCGCCCCTCTCGGCTCGAACTGTCAAGCAATCCTTGACGGTTGCTTTAGAAGTCGATTGGCCAATCTCGAAATTGAACCGACGGAATTGCCTTACTCTTTCAATTCGAACTATCCGGAATTTCCGGATAATTGATTGCAGCAGAAGGTTTTCACTCATTCCGTCACCTCCGCGAGCATGTCCGCAATTTCCTTCTCGATCTTCTTGAGG
>CAZLII010000440.1:0-4389 GCA_964559065.1 uncultured Nitrospirales bacterium
ACCCCCGCAAATATGCGAACTTATGCAGCGAGGCCAATGAGGCCTGATATGAGCGCGGACAATACGGTTTCCATCATCATCCCGGCTTTTAATCAACTCGCCTATTGCCGGCAATGCGTGGCATCCGTGCTCATCCACACCACTCATCCCTATCGCCTGATCCTCGTGGACAACGGTTCCACCGACGGCGTCGCCGAATTCTTCGATTCCGTCCCGAATGCCGTGGTGGTGCATGCGGGGGAAAATCGCGGATTCGCAGGCGGGGTCAACCTGGGTCTGGAACGCGCCGAGGGGCACGTGCTCCTGCTCAACAGCGACACCATTGTGCCGCGCGGATGGCTCGAACGCCTGGTCGCGGCACTCGAATCCGACCCCCGCATCGGCATGGTCGGCCCGATGAGCAATTGCGTCTCCGGCAGCCAGCAGATAGACGGCCTGATCCTGTCCGACCTCGCCGAAATCAACGCCTTTGCGGACGAACACGCCCGGACCCATGCCGGGAAACTGCGCGACGTCGCGCGATTGGTCGGTTTTTGCCTGTTGATTCGCGCAGAAACGGCCTCGGCAGTCGGCCGTTTCGACGAGACCTACGGCGTGGGAAACTTCGAGGACGACGACTACTGTCTCCGCGTCCTGCGCGGCGGATACCGCCTCTGCGTGGCGGAAGACGCCTTTGTCTTTCACTACGGCGGCCGCACCTTCCTCGGCATGGGCGTGGTGGACGACGCCTGGCGCGACCTCATCGCACGCAATGAAAAGACCTTTCACGAAAAATGGGCCATGCGCCCCGAAGAACGGAGCGACGCCGTGCAGCAGTCGCGCGAATACAACCGGCGCGCCGCCGCCGCCCTCGAAGCGGGCGACTATGTCGAGGCGATCCGCCAATACAAGGCGGCCATCGAGATTGCCCCCGCCTACGACCTGAACTACAATGACCTCGGCGTGGCGCTGTGGCGCATGGGCGCGCATGAGCGCGCCTTCGGTCAGTTCGTCCGCGCCCTGCGCCTTAACCCGAAAAACGCCGACGCCCGCGAAAACCTGCGCATCGCCGCCCACTCATTGGGACGGGCCGCGGACTGGGACAAATACAATGGTCCGTGAAGCCGGGCAATAACATCGTCGCATGAAGTCTGAAGTTTCGCCCGATTTTTCCTGCAAGAAGTAAACCACGAATGAACGCCAATGGACACCAATTTTTCAAAGCGATCCTGTGCGAAAGTTTTGATATGTCATGTCAGTGCTGTCCAAAATATTCCTGGCGTCGGAAAGGCCTTCTATGTTGATCTGCCCCCCTCACCCCACCCCTCTCCCAGAGGGAGAGGGAGTAGCGGCATTCCTCAGGTTTTCGCCATAAATTCCCTCTCCCTCTGGGAGAGGGGCAGGGTGAGGGGGAAAAGTGACAACCCTCTTACCCAAGTAACCAATACTGCTTCAGAAATTCTCGGGAACAGGTTTGCCTGTAGGAAAAGCCCTTGGCGTTACCCCGATTCGATGATATTTTCAAGGCTATTGAAACATGTGGTTTGGATTGCCAATAGTCTATTTTGGACAAGCATGGGAGTTCCCGTCAGATTCCGGCCTGGACGCCGGATATTGAGTTGGGATATGGACCGGCCCACCGAGCGGTCCCCGGACGGCCGTCCTTGACGGTTTTTAACGAGACCCTAACAAGGTCCTAATATTGATTTTGTATCCTAACGGCGCGTATAAGACGAATGGGCGACAGCATTGGGACCAACGTGAGCGCGGGCGAGAGCCAGTCTGCCGATATGGAGGATGGATTTTAAGATTGGGGGAAACGCCATTCGGTTGAAATTTTCATGGGGATGCTCCGCCCGACCACAAAGCGTTGAACAGGTCATGAACGCTGCCGTTTAGATGGCTGTGAAGCAGGTAATCATGATAATGGGGAGTCGTGAACAATCGGGGTGCATGAAACTCCGGAACAGTCTGTTTTTTCTGGGGTGTATTGTCGTTGCATTCAGCGGATGCGATGGCGGGTCGCCGCCGATTCCCGACATTTTGTTGCCGGATGAATATGCATCGGGCGATCACCAGAGTGGGACATATGGGGAGCCGCTGAAGCAGCCGTTTCGGGTTGTGCTGGAAGGGCCGGTGGAGCCGGGTTTGCTGGGCGGCGCAGGTTCACGGCGGGGGGTGCCCAAAACAACCGTGCGCTTCTCGGTGTTGAACCCGGCGACGGGCGCGGTGTTCACGCAGACGGGCGCTCCGGTGCAGGATGCGCTGACGGACGCCGGGGGGGCCGCGGATGCGACGTTGCGCCTGGGCGACTGGTCTGGAGACATCTGGGTCGAGGCGTCGGTCCCCGATCATCCCCACGTGAAGCCGGTGCGTTTGCGCGCCATTGCCGGGGTGGAGCGGATAGGGGATAATCTGGAGGCTGCTACGGGCGGCGTGATTGACGAGATCGGGGTGCGTCTTTTTAACCCCGATGGCAGCCCGGCACCGGGGGTGGAAGTCTATTTCCGTGCGGAAGGCGGCCCAGACGGCGGGTCAGTCAAGCATGACCGGGTCATCACTGACGCCAACGGACGGGCGGTAACCGCTTGGAAACTGGGCAAATCGGTCAAGCGGCACTACGCATCAGTGGAAATCCGCGATACCCGGGAGAATCTTTCCGCCAAAGACCGTTTTGACGTGCGCGCCATCGAAATCCATGCGATGGCAATGAACAAATTGTATCTGATTACGGTGATGCTGGGCGGGCTTGCCGTGTTTATCTTCGGCATGACAATCATGTCCTCCGGCTTGCAGCGCATGGCCGACCGGCGGCTCAAGCAGATTCTGAACGTCATGACGCAGAACCGATTCGTGGGCGTGGCCGCCGGTGCATTGGTCGCCGCCACGATTCAATCTTCAAGCGCCACCACGGTGATGCTGATCGGCTTTGTGAATGCCGGGCTGATTAACTTGTTCCAGAGCATCGGGGTGGTCTTTGGGGCGAACATCGGCACCACCATGACCGCGCAATTGATTGCTTTTCAATTGGATGCGCTGTCCTATCCCGCCATTGCCGTCGGATTGGTCATGGCGGGCATGATGCGGCGGCCGTATCTCAAGGCGCTCGGCGAGGCGATTTTGGGTTTCGGCTTGCTCTTCCTGGGCATGAGCACCATGTCGGATATCTTGAAGCCGGTGCGTTACAGCCCGGAATTCATCGAGTACTTCAAGATGTTCGACTGCACCCCCAAAGGCTCCGGACACATCATGCCGCCCGTCCCCACGCTCATGTGCATCATCATCGGCACGGTGATGACCTGCATCGTGCAGTCCAGTAGCGCTACGGTTGGCCTGGTGCTGGCCTTGTGCAGCCAGGGATTGATCAGTTTCTACACCGCCGTTCCGCTGATCCTCGGCGATAACATCGGCACGACGATCACCGCCAATCTGGCGGCCTTGAACGCCAACCGAAACGCGAAGCGCGTCGCCTTGGCGCACACGTTCTTCAACCTTTTCGGCGCGGCGTACATGTACTTGCTATTCTATGCCCCGATCTGGAAAGGCGAGCCGGTGTTCCTCGGTTTTGTGGACTGGATTACGCCGGGGGAAGTCTTTTCGGCAGCCCCCGAAAATCTTGTGCGCCATGCCGCCAACGCGCATACGATTTTCAACTTTGCCAATATGCTCTTTTTCCTGCCCTTCGTGGGCTTGCTTGCCAGATTCTGTCAAATTGTCATTCCCATGACGGAGGCCGACCGCGACACCGTCCTGCAATATCTGGAACCCAAATTGCTGCAATCACCTTCCGTTGCCCTGGAACAAGCGGTGCGGGAAGTCGTATATATGGTGCGCAAAGGCCAGAATTCGGTCAATGAAAGTTGCGAATTGCTGTGCGACGGCCAAGAAGGTCTCGTCAAGAAAATCCTGGAGCGGGAAGAACTCATTGACCGGTTGCAGCAGGAAATCACGGAATACCTGGTGGCGCTGTCCCGCAAGAACCTCGAACCGTCGGAGTCCGCGTTGATCCCCGCGCTCATTCACGCCGTCAACGATGCGGAACGCCTCGGCGACCATGCCGAATCGTTTGTGGAATTGCGCCGTCTGCTCGACAAGGGGGCCTTTAAGTGGTCTTCCGACGCCAACCATGACATTTTTGCCATCCGCGCCTGCCTGAACAAACAGTTCGAGGCCATTTTCATTACCTTGGAGGGGAATGACCCACATGGCGTCGAAAAGGCGCTTGAGGCTGGGCGCGAACTGACCAATCTGGTTAAAAAGTGTACCGAGAACCATGTGAAGCGCCTGGAAGCCGGCGACTGCCACGTCCAGGCGGGCGTCATTTTCCTGGATGCGCTGGGCCATCTGGAGCGTGTTGGCGATCACCTCGTCAACATTGCGGAGCGGGCCGGCGCCATCCTTGAAGTCACC
>CAZLII010000441.1:0-4368 GCA_964559065.1 uncultured Nitrospirales bacterium
AGCACTTCTGCGTATTTCCGCATCGTCTTTCGGAATCTATTTTGGACAACAGTGAAAGAGGATAAAAAAAGCCTTCTGGAACCGTTCCCGAGGCTATCCCCTATTTTTCCGGGAACAGATTGAGGAGGACGCGGGCGAAGAGTTCGTGGCCGCGCACGTCGGGATGGTTGATGGCGTTGGCCAGAAGGGTGATATAGGGGATGCCCCGCCGCCATAGGCGGCACCATTCAGCGGAGGCGTCGGCCACGGCGATGCCGCGCGCCGCGCCAAACGCTCTGAGTCCGCGAACGTAAGGTCGGGGGTCTTCGTCGAACCGCATTGTCTGCACCTGCATCCAGTCGGGCCGGACGAGGTGCGGGGTGATGAGGATCACTTCGGAGCCGTTTTGCAGCAACTGGTCCACGATGCCGGCATAGTGCGCGGCGGTTCCGGCTTCGTCGAGATAAGCGTCATTGACGAACTCGATGGTGACGAGATCAGGCTTCGGTTCGATCACGTCGCGGACGAAATCGTGTTCGCTGCCGCGCGGCGATTCGAGATAGCGCTTGCTGCTGGCGCCGCCCCATCCGGCGGTCAACATGGCAATCTTGGATTGTGGGAAGCGGGCCTGCAGAAGCGCCTCGAACTGGTATTGATACCACTGGCTCTTGTCGGCGCCCACCCCGCCCCCGCACGTGACGCTGTCGCCGAAGGCGACAATGGTGACGGGTCTGCCGTCGCGCAATTTCGCAAGCGTCTTGGGCAGTAGACGTTCGGCGACAGGCGTGACGGCGGAATAGGCCGGCGGAAGGCTTGCGTCCACGGGAAAAATGCTGTCATCGGTCAAGCGACGCGTTTCGCCGGACACAAAAACATTTGCAAGCACCATGTCGCCCTCGCCAATCGCCGGCGGCAATGCGAGCGCCTGCGCGGGTACGCCCTGGACGATGCGCAATCCGCCGTCCGCGCCGGCCACGATGCTGTCGAGACGGTGGTAAGCGTATTCATAGTCGCAGTAGACCGGCTGATTTTCTCCGATGGCGCCGCCTTCCAAGCGTCCGAAGGCGGCCCAGAATTCATCGAATCCGTAGTCTTTGTCGGCAACAAAGAAATTGGTCGAGGCGGGGGCATCTTTAACGCGGAACGATCCGGGCGTCAACAGCCCGGTGGCGGAGCATTCCTCGGCGCGCAGCGCAGATATCCTGACGCCCTTTATCCAGCCCGGCGCTTTTTCGTTGAAGACCGGCAGACTGTCGTACTCTTCGTCCACGATGCGTTCGCGTTGGGGCGGAGCGATTTCGAGGCGCACAGCCTCGTCCAGAACAATGTTTCGTCCGGATAGTTTTACGCTGCCCGGTCCCGCTTCCAGCGTCCACGGCGCAACCACCTGAACGGGAATCGTTACAGGCGCCGCCGCCACACACATATGGCCCAAGAACAACATAGATACCAATACCATTGTCAATGCTCCCTCATTGCGTGTGCGTAGTCTAAACCAGATATCGGGCGCAATGCACGGCGCAGATCAAGGCTGCGTGGGAAGAGGTTGACAATTGCCGCCGGGGATGTTGTGATAAAGGGAGCACAGCACAGTCGGGGATGCCATCCGCCGCGCGGCGGGAAAGGAGGCGCGCATGAAGCACGCTGTTCTCCTGGGAATTCACGGAATGGGATGCTTGCAGGCATGTCTGGTCATTACCTGCCTGGCGACTTGGGCGGTTGCGGCCGAGACGGACGCCAAAAAAGATCAACCCGACCCGTATCGGGCGCAACGGGAACGCATGGTGAGCCAGGACATTGCCCGGGGCGACCTGTGGGGCCGCCAGGCGGTAAAGGATGCCAAGGTGCTCGCCGCGATGCGCAAGGTCCTGCGCCATGAGTTTGTGCCGCGCGAGATGCGCGACCAGGCCTACGCGGACCGCCCGCTGCCCATCGGCTACGGCCAGACCATCTCGCAGCCCTACGTCGTGGCGTCCATGACGGAACTGCTCCAGCCAAAACCGGAGCACACGGCGCTGGAAATCGGCGCGGGGTCGGGCTATCAGGCGGCGGTGCTCGCGGAACTGGTGAAGAAGGTCTATACGATTGAAATTGTGGCCGAATTGAGCGACCGGGCCGCGGCAACGCTGAAACGCCTGAAGTACGACAACGTGACGGTCAAGACCGGCGACGGCTACCACGGCTGGCCGGAGCATGCGCCGTTCGATCTCATCATCGTGACGGCCGCCGCCGCCCACATTCCCCCGCCGCTGGTGGAGCAACTGAAGCCGGGCGGGCGCATGGTGATCCCCGTCGGGCCGCCGATGCAGGTGCAGCAACTGATGATCCTGGAGAAGCGCGAGGACGGCAGCATCCGCCAGCGCAGCGTCATGCCGGTGCGTTTCGTGCCGCTGACCCGCGCGCCGGGCGGCGAATAAACGGGCATTATGACGGCCCGTGGCGCGCTTTTGTTCTGCGGTCGGAACACATTTCGTCGGGACCTTTTCCGGGCGCCCCCGGCATGCCGGAACTTCTGTTACGCCAAGGGGTTTAACGATCTGTAACTTTTCGTCCATGCGGCAGGAGGGCGCAAGAGACGAAACATCCGCTGTTGTCTGTTATTTTGAAAACAGGAGCACGCAATGCAGACCCTTCTTGCAGTCATTCTTTTCGCTGCTGCGCTGCCGGCCTTGGACATGGAAGCCGCGCCCCGGCATCCATCCGGTAACAGCATCCCGATTGCCTCCACGAACGCCTTGGACGCATTGGTTCAAGCCAATCTCCAAAAGCATGGCCTTGTTCCGGCGGCAGCGTGTTCGGACGAGGTTTTTTTCCGGCGGGTGCATCTCGATCTCCTTGGCATTCTTCCCGAACCGCAGGAAGTGGTTGCGTTTCTGGGTTATGGCCGGGCGGACAAGCGCGCCCGGTGCATTGATGCGCTGCTGCGCCGTGACGAGTTCAGCGAATACTGGTCTATGAAATGGTGTGACCTGCTGCGCGTCAAGGCCGAATTCCCGATCAATCTATGGCCCAACGCGGTGCAGGCGTATCATCGTTGGATTCGCGAGGCCATCCAATCGAACATGCCCTACGACGCCTTTGCCCGCGCCTTGCTGACTTCCAGCGGCAGCAATTTCCGCACGCCGCCCGTGAACTTCTACCGCGCCGTCCAAGGCAACGACCCCACCGCCATCGCCGCTGCGGTCGCCCTGACCTTCATGGGAACGCGCCTCGATGCGTGGCCGGAGCAACGGCGCGCCGACATGGCGGCCTTTTTTTCGCGCGTCGCGTTCAAAGAGACGGATGAATGGAAAGAGGAAATCGTATGTCTTGACCCCGCGCCCGCCGATCCCCTGGACGCAGTGTTGCCCGACGGCACGCGCGTGCGGATTTCCTCGCGGGAAGACCCCCGCGTCGTTTTCGCCGATTGGCTGATTGCCCCGGACAACGAATGGTTTGCGCGGAACATCGTCAATCGCGTCTGGTCATGGCTGCTGGGCCGAGGCATTATTCACGAGCCCGACGACATCCGCCCGGATAACACGCCCGTGAACCCGGAACTGTTGGCGTACTTGGAAGCGGAATTGATTCAATCCGGCTATGACCTGCGCCACATCTACCGGCTTATCCTGAATTCCGCCACCTATCAACAGTCATCCGTCGCGCAGGCGCAACCGCCTCACGCCGAAAGCCTGTTTGCCTGTTACCCCGTGCGCCGCCTGGAAGCCGAGGTGCTCCGCGACGTGCTGAATACGCTGTTGGGAACGCGGGAATCCTATTCCAGCATGATCCCGGAGCCGTTCACCCATATCCCCGAGCATCATCGCACGGTCGCATTGGCGGACGGCAGCATCACAAGCACGTTTCTGGAGACCTTTGGGCGTCCGTCGCGCGATACGGGATATGAAAGCGAGCGCAGCAACCAACCCACCGCTTCGCAGAGGCTGTATTTGCTGAATTCCTCAGAGGTGCAACGCAGCATTGCCAACAACCGGCGACTCCGTCAGATTCTGGCATCTTCACGGGGCAATCCCCGCCGGGGCATCGAGCAAATCTATCTCGGCATCCTGTCGCGATTCCCCACGGAAGACGAAGTGGCGGCGGTGGCCCGGTACCTGCAAGCAGGACAAGTCACCTTGCAACAGGCCGCTGAGGACCTGGTCTGGGCGCTCATCAACTCAAAGGAGATTCTGTATCGCCATTGAAATCGTGGCAACAACGTTCTTGCGGAGATAAAGTCATGGACGAGCACCATGCAGAAAAAATCACGCGGCGCGCCGCGCTACGGCGCGGGATGGCGGGGGCCGCCGGGCTGGCGCTGATCGGCCATCCCAGCGCGCATCCCACGGCCAAGGCGTCCCGCGCAAAAGCGGTCATCCAGATTTGGATGTGGGGCGGGCCGAGTCATCT
>CAZLII010000442.1:0-4364 GCA_964559065.1 uncultured Nitrospirales bacterium
CCAGGCTCAGTGTGCTGGGTGACAGTGAGAATTGCGCATTATAACCTGGGCCACCGGCTTGACCGCCGCCGCCAGTGCCGCCTGGCTGACCGGGTGAACCGGAGCCGCTGCCCCCGCCAGCCGCGCCGCCGGGACTGCCATTGCCCCCGCTGCCCCCCCAGTTCCCGGACCCCCCGTTCCCCCCACTACCAAAAGATGAGAAACCGGCGCCACCGCCACCGCCGCCACCGCCATCGCCGCCTTGACCACCTTGACCCTGCGTTCCGATGGCGGAATTGTTAAACGCGGGCATGCCCGGGCTTCCCTGCCAGCCATTGGTGCCACTCAGTCCCGTGCCCCCAAGATTGCCCACAACGCCCCCTGTGCCATTCGCCCCTCGCTGGCCGTCATTCAAGTAAGAGCTTCCCCCAGCGCCGCCTTCCGCAGATGGTCGGGGCGCAGCGCCGTCGCCGCCCGTTGTGGCCCCCGCTCTGCCCAATCCTCCCGAACCTCCACTACCACCCGCACCGCCGCCAGCGCGTCCAGGCTCATCGCCGCTGACATTAATCGGCGAGCCAATATACATGTCCTGGTCTGCGGCGATGGATAGGGGACGCGTTCCCTGAACAACCACCTGGACCCCTTGCTCAATAACAACATTTCGGAAACGATATACCGCAACGCCGTCAACATTGTTCGCGAACCATGAAAACGGTTCCGCGCCCCATTGCCCCAGCATGGAAAAGGCGTCGGTATTGAATTCGATTCGCGACCCTTCCGGCGCAATCAAATCCTGCTCGGCGCTCCCGACATAGAAATCGGGGTTGGCTGATGCGATGCCGGCATATCCCAGACCGCATGCCAGCCCAAGCGCCAAGACCCCGCGCACCAAGCGCGACGTCATAACAAAGCGGGAATATTTCGTCAACATCTGATAATTCCTCCCAAACCACATGTCTGATGCATGCACCTCACAATGCAATGCCTGTCTGCTGCCTACCCAAACCTCTATGTGGCAAGAAAGCCCCCAGCGGCGCCGGCAATAAACCCACGGTTACCGCATCAAGAGGTATTCTGCCCACAGAAACCACGTACACTCTCCACTTGAACTATTATTCAATAAAAATTAGGAAAAGTCAAGGACATTTTCCGCGCATACCCGCACTGCTCAACCAGTTTTCGGACATTCGCGTCCGTTTCCGATGGAAAAACCGGCCAAAACTCACCCTGAAATCCCCGTTTACAATTGGCTGTCATCATTAAGCCTATCATACATTGCCTATACTTTTTGTGCGTCGCAAACACTAGCGCCGTCACGTCTCTATGCGGGGATTCACCCTGTTCCGACATATGGACGCATACATGGCATTCCGTTCAAATTATTCTGCTCCCGGCGCGTACCCGTCTTCCGTACCCGGACTGCAATGATACTGAGAACCCGGCATATTATAAAACTGGATCAGACGCAGCAATTCGGAGATATCAATTATCCAGTGCGGGAGTTTGTAGTCGCTGTCATGGAGATCGCAATCTGTGTCCCCCGGACCGGGGGCATAGCCGTCTTCTGTGCCCGGATAGCAGTGATATCCTCCATAGTTATAGAATTGGATTACCCGCAGCAATTCCGAAATGGATATGCTGAAATCTCCGTCTGTGTCTGCTGAATGTGGGTAACAGGGAGGCGCACCTTCACCTTCGCCCTCACCCTCGCCTTCACCCTCACCCTCGCCTTCACCTTCACCTTCGCCTTCACCTTCACCTTCACCCTCACCTTCACCCTCACCTTCGCCTTCACCCTCGCCTTCACCCTCACCCTCGCCTTCACCACCTTCACTTCCCGGGAATATGGACGCATTCAATGCGGCTTCGCGATAGAAAATAAAGGTTTCCGCATATTTTTCCGGTTCCGGGGCCGGGTCCGGGCAACGATTCGGCCAAAACCAATCGTATTCCTCAAGATTGGTGAATCCGTCTCCGTCGGCATCACCCCAAGGCAACAACGCCTCGAAGGAAATGTAGTCTTCCTGACGGATATTGGGGTTGGCAAATCCCTGGCCGAATTCCTGCTTGATAAGATCATCCACCAGGGCGAAGATGGCGCCGATAAACCCGAAGGACCCGTTGCCGTAAACAATCAGCGGCGCATCGGGTTCTTCCTCAGTCGGCGCGGAGATAACAGTGAAATCGCCGTCGCCCAGGGTCAGGAACCCGACGAAGACTTGGCGGATGCCGGGGATCATCACATCAAGCAGCGGTGACAGCGCGCCAATGTCGAGGGTCATCTGTTCATTGTTCGCCGTCCATGCCGCCAAGACATCCTCGTGATTCAAAACACCGTTATCAAAATCCGGGTCATTGAGGATGCGCTGGAGCAACCCCAATTCATTGGCGGCGTCCTTGATGCCATTGCCGCTGACCTCGATAACAAGGTCATCCCCGGAACTGTCCACATAAAAGGACCCGTTGATGTCCACGTTGTTTGGTTCAAACAAGCGGATGAATCGGGCGAATTCGGGGTCCAGGTCGGCCAGCAGCGGATTGTCCACCAACGCCTGGAACGCGTCACAGAAATCCACCACTGTCGGTTCCGGTTCCCCTTCGACGGGCGGATAATCGGGGTGGATATCCGGATTCAGCGCAGCGGTTCGGTAGCGAATGGGCGACCAGGCCCCTTTCTCGTCTTCTTCCACCGGCGGCGGCAGACACACGCTCGGCGTGAAATACCGGTATTCCTCGATGTTGGTGTAACTGTCACCGTCCGCATCGCCTTTTGGCGTCAATTCCGGAATGAGGATAAAATCATCCTTGGACAGGTTGGGGTTGGCGAAACCGCCATATTCGGTCAACAAATCATTGACAAGCGCCAGCAGTCCCGCCACGAATCCGAAGGAACCTTCTCCTTGCGCTTCCGTAGGGGAGATCATTTCAAAATCACCGTCACCCAGGGTCACGAAGCCGACGAGGATTTCGGCCAATCCGGGCGCAATTGCGAGCAACAACGGGGCCAACGTGCCAATATTACCGTTCAGCAATTGATCCCAATTGGCCTCCCATGCCGCCAGTACCGTGGCATGATCAAGAATGCCGTTGTCGAATTCCGGGTCATTGAGCACACGCTGAAGCAGGCCAAGTTCATTTGCGGCATCCAGAATGCCATTTCCAAGCACCTCAATCACCAGGTTGTCCGGATCCTCCAAGTTTACATAGAACGAACCATTCAGGTCCGCCGTCGCGGGATCAAGCAAAGCGAGGAAACTGGAAAACTCCTCGTCCAAGTCGTCCAGAAGCGGATTGTCCAACACCAACTGGAAAGCCTCGCAGAAATTAACAATGATGGGGCCGGGTTCGCCCTCCTCTTCGCCTTCTCCTTCCCCCTCGCCTTCGCCTTCCCCCTCGCCCTCGCCGCTGATGAGATCATTCACCAGGACCGTCACAGCCATCCCCGTCGGCACGACCGTGGTCCAAAGAGCGCCTACCGGAAGGTCGCCCGTACCCGCCCCAATCCATTGGAACGGCTGGGCTCCAACGCCTATGGCGACTTTGTCCAAATCCACATCATTGGTGTTTCTGAGGACGATTTGGTCAAAACCACTATAAACTGATGCATTGCCCGTAAGACGGATGAGTTGCACCCCTTTGACCACGCTCTGCGGCGGGGTTGCAAAGACCGTCGGGCTGTTGAAAAACACGCCAGTGAGATAGCCATGAGTCGCGGGGCCGCCTGAAAACTGCGGAATCAAAGGCGCGGCCATGCCGCCCAGATACGTATTGGCCTCGGTCAAGACAGGCGCATTTTGCGCGACGCCGATTTGTGTGGCGGAATTGCTCATGTTGGGCACCTGAAAACTCAGGGCATATTGCGACATGTTGGTGACGAAAGTGATCTTGCCGTTGACTTCGGCGGCAAATCCCGACGAATGATCCGCGCGTACTGTCGGGCGATTCGCCCCTTTCGCGACATCCACCACAGAGCCGTGGAGTTTCAGCATGCCCGGCGCGCCGTAGCCGCCAAGGGCGCCATTGCCGCCATTGGTCGCTGCAGCCTGCCCCGAAACGGGGGCCGACGCGGATATGTCAATGTTTACATTGGCGCCGAGGTACAACAACCCCCGCGCCGCCAACACAACGCAACCCCCGCCATCGCCGCCTCTGCCGCCGTCGCCGCCCGTGCCGCCGTTGGCCTTGTCATCACCGGACGCGGCTGCGGCGTATGGCGCTTCTTCCCAGCAACCCTTAGCGCCGCCCGGCGCGCCTGCGCCGCCCGGCGCACCGCCGCCGCCTGCGCCGCCGTTGCCGCCTGTGCCGCCCCCTCCTCCTATGCTGCCCTCAACACCGCCGCCCGCGCCTTTGTCCGCAAGAAACACGAAGCCGCCCCCTCCACCACC
>CAZLII010000443.1:0-4345 GCA_964559065.1 uncultured Nitrospirales bacterium
ATATAGTCAATACGCCTCAAACAAAAGAAACATGCTATTTCGCAAATGCCTCAAAATGCCAAGATAGCAGCACCCATGCGTTGCGGGATTCGAGACATTTCAGCCCTCTGACGCAGATGTGAAGATAGCGTTTGCGTTTGGACTGCGCAGGCTTGCCTGCGCTTTCAACCGGGCGGCTTGCCGCTTGGGCGTCCAGGCAAGCCTGAACGCATCAAAGCGGTGGCAAGCCACCGCAGTCCTAAAGAAAGGCCGTAAGTCCTGATTACGGGAACGATCTTTGCGCGCCTTCTTCATTCGGCTAAAGTGTTGCCGGGATCTTGTCCGGCGCGGCCGGTCGCGACTATTCCCAATCCAGCAGGCGGCGCTCGCCTTGAAGGTTCCTGATGGCCGTCACGTCCTGGGACACTTCCAGGCAGCCTTTGTAATGGCCCTGAGCGTCGCGCAGCGCAAAATAGCGGATATGGATAAAGCGGCCCTGCATTTCGATCCAGAACTCGGCCACATCCCGCGTGCCGTTGCGGAACGCTTCGAGAATCCGGTTCACGAGATGGAGGCTCTTGGGCGGGTGGCAGTTCTGCACTTCGCGCCCGATAACCCCCGGACTACGCGGAAAAATGCGCTCTTTGCCTTCGGAATAGTAGCGAACCGTATCGTTCTCATCCACGAAAGTCAGGTCCACGGGCAGGTGCGTCAACAGCAGATTCACCTGCTCCAGCGTCAGCAGACCCGTATCCAGCGGAATCGCATCCAAGCCTGCGCCATGCTTCGCGCCAGCGGCAGAACGTTCCCCGGATGTCGGCCACTGCCCGTCGGGCGTCACCAATGCATACCCGATGGCGGATTCCCCTTCGCGCATGGCGACCCAGTCTTCCTCCGCGAGAATCTGGAGCGACATGGGGAAAAGGATGTTCTCTTCTTTGTATATCATGTCCTCCACGGCGACCAAAACGGCGTTGAGGCGGTCCGCAACCGCCCCTGCGTCTTCCGATTCCAGCGCCGTAAAGGCCTTCTTGAACATGGCGCGGATATCATCGTGCACCGCCCACATCACCTTGGGGGGCGCGGTCACGCCATACTGCTCAAGATAGGGAAAGAGTTGGTTTTCCTTGCGCTGGTAATGCTTCTCAACCTCGTTCAGGCGCGACAGCGCCGCGCGCAGCGCTTGGCGACGGGACAGAATTTCCGCCGCATCCGGCGGGTCGCCTGCCGCTTTCAGCGTGGCGCGAATCTCGCCAATGACCTGCCCCAAGGCCGCATTCTCTTTCTGAAATGTATGCACCGGATGCCCCGGCGGCGCCGATGTTGCCTCTTGGCGGTCCAGCGCCTCCTTGAACACCGCCACATGCACGTCACACAGGCGCTTGATCTCCTCCGGGGGCATGCCTTCCTGGGCCAACTGCTGTTCCATCGCGGCGATCTCCGCCGGCTCCACATCTTGGAACGCCTCGTTGAAACGACGTTGGACCTCTTCCAGAGGCGCGCCGTCGTGCAGGTCTCTGATGATAGACTTGAGGATATCCAGGCGGTCCGCCGCATCCTGCTCCGGGGATGTCGCAGATGCGCCAATCTCCACCGCCGTTCCCGTTTGCTGCTCAATTTCCGCCACCACCGCCGCCAGCAAATCCGGCAGTGTCACCCCCGCAATCGAGGCGGCGCGGGACAGCGTGGCAAAGCGCGCCACCGTCTTGCGCATGATGGGGTTTTTCAACATCTGAAACTCTTTGGCGTAATTGGCCAGAAAATCAATCAAAAACGGATACTCTTCCACAAGCCCGCCCACGCGGGTATTGCCGTCTATTTGCATGGCTTTAGACCCTTTCGGTGGTTCACAAGCGGCGTACACTGCCTTGGCTATGGCCCGGTCTTGACGTCCAGAGCGCGCGCCGCCGCATTGGCCGCGTCCATTTTACAGAAATCCGGCACACCACCCCCAGGCCGGCGCGGCGACTTGACGGCGATGTCCCACAGGGTATGTCGCCGGAGCGTTTCCGCCAGCCCCTGATGCAGTTCCTCCATCACCTGATGAAACTCGCAGAGGGGTCGGCATGCGCCATTGGGAAGGCAAAAATCACAGCGGATACGGCCCTCGCAGGCCACATAGACGTCGTACAGCGTGATGCTGTCCGGCGGACGCCGCAACGCCACGCCGCCATGCGCTCCGTGACGCACCGACAGCAGCCCCGCTTTGACCAGCATCGAGGCGATCTTTGCCAGATAACTCGGCGAGGCGCGGAGGTGTCGGGCGATCTGCCGGGGCGGCACAGGCTCCGCATCGCCCCGCAACGCCAGACACGCCAGCATCTGCATGGCGGTGATGGTCGTTTGTGTCAGCATGGCGCGTCCTAAACGATATTGTAGATACAATTTATCGTATTTATGGCCAAAATGCAAGCGCCTCCCGGCCCGCCGGAAGACGCTTGCATAGCGACGGTATCATCCGGCCATGGCGTTCTCCCGTTCGAGCACTCTTGGAAACAGCACAAAATTTTCCTTGTGGATGTGGCGGTGCAGGTCTTTTTCCAAGCGCTGTAATCCGTCGAGCAACGCTCTGTACGTGTTACAGGCCCATTCCGGCGGGGTGTAGTTGTCTGTCAGTTGCCGCATTTTTTCCAGCGCTCTGCCGGCGCTGTCGTGCTCCATCTCCATGACCGAGATGGGATTGCCGAGCGAGCCGCAGTGAAACTCGATGGACCGATCGCTTGCGGCGAGTTCCTTGATACCGGGGAAAAGAATCTGTTCCTCCTTCATCAGGTGCATTTCCAATTCACTGCGGAGTTCCGTGAAAACGCGGGAGAGTTCGTGCAGCGAGGGGTTCTTTTCGCCGTGGACCTCCAGCACCTGCCGCATTGCGGCGGTCAATCGCGGCAGTTCCTTGTGCATATAGGCATGATGCGTGTCCAGGATATGGTCCGCCAGTTCGGCGAGGCCCATGGCGCCGAAATCGGGGGTTTCCGCCGCCGGAAGATCCTCCGCGTCACTGGCTTCCAGGAGGGAGACGGCCTGTTGCGGAGCCACGCCGCGCTGCGCACAGGCATCGGCCAGCGGGATGTCGCCGCCGCAGCAATAGTCAATGCCGAGGTTCTCGAAAACCGCTGCCCGGCGGGGACGTTCCGTGACCAGGTCCGCCACTTTTTGTTGTATGTCTATGCTTGGTCTCATGTTCCGTACTCCTTGGCGTTCAATGTTGGGGCGGCGCGCAATCCCATTGCACGCGTGCCCGGGATTCTTCGCGCTACAGGGGTCAACCCGACGCGCCGCGTGCGCGCTGTCGGGCCGCCCCTGAGCGCCAGTCTCTCTCTACAAAAAACCCAAACCATCTTCCGGGAATTCCCGCCCGGCGCCGGCCCATCAGGTTCAACGAGGTCGCCGTATAGTCGTTGCCCCGGTACGTGCCGTGGCCCCACACCGACCCGTTGTTCATCAGTCCGTACTTCTGCCAGGCATGCTGTCCGGCCATGATTTCGGCATGGGTCGCCAGCACCCGGCCCTGTTCGTCCAGCACCTGCGAAAAATACGGCGGCGCTTCCTCGTAGGTGTACCATCCACCCACAAGTGTGATGGCAATCGCGCCAAAAATGGAAAACAGGAACAGTGCCTTCAACCGCGTCGAAATCATGGCAATTCTCCTCCCAAGTTACAGTGGCATTGCTATTCAAACCCGGTGTTCACCGGCGCACACGCGCAAGCGAGTCATAACGAAAGAATCACATGCTGTTATCTGATTTTATCGCGCAAAATACGCCTATTCCCTTGAATAGACGCATCTTATCCGCGCTTCCTGCCGTTCGTGCCTTGGGCAATATCGGCGACGCTGAATTCCGTCAGCATTTTGAAATACACATCCCGAACCACCGACCACTGCTGGTGCAACGGGCAGGGGTTCTTGTCGGAACACCGGTCATGCCCCATAAGGCAATTGCCCCACCGGCTGACATGATCAATTGGTTCGACCACATCGAACAGGCGGATGGTCTCCGGTGGCCGCGCCAACCTGAAACCGCCGCCAAGCCCCTTTTGCGACACCACCACGCCTTCCTGCGCCAGCGTCTGCAGCAACTTGCCCAAGTAATTCTGCGGCGCGCCGATGTGATCCGCCAGTTTTGTGGCGCCCCAATACTCGTTCTCTGCAAGGTCCGTCAGCGCCACCACCGCCTTCAACGCATGTAAGGCCGTCTTTGATAGCATGACACTCCATCCTAATCGCATGCGATTATACTATTTTCTGCCCCCCTTGTCAATCCCCCGAAAATTGACCGAAAAAGCACCCAATGTCAGTGAACGCTCCTACTGAAAATGTAACATATTAGCCGAATGGCGTAACTTTTGGAATCAACACACATAACGA
>CAZLII010000444.1:0-4334 GCA_964559065.1 uncultured Nitrospirales bacterium
ACATTACGTGGATGCGGACGATCGCATTGCGGGATATTGGACGGAGCGTTTTCTCGGCATCCCCATAGACATCGAGCGCGGCCAGTTCAACAGCGTACTGGAAGCGGAACTGACGCTGCCCCGGCTGCTGCGGTTCCGCGCGCAGTCCATGGTGAAGGGCCTTCGCTACATGGCCGGCAAGGGAGTGCTGCGCGAATTCCTGCATAATCAGCGCCTCATCCGCGCCGATGGCCTGCCGCCGCTGAACATGGAACTCAAGACCATGGCGCAGCGAAAGGTAAACCCCTATCAAATCGCGCCGGAAGACCGGAAGACCCTGCTCAACGAACTGTTGCCCTATTGGAAAGGACGCACGATTGCAGACCGCCTTCAAACCGCACTGCAACAGTCCGGTCTTTACTCAAAAGACATGTACGATTTCGTTGTCGCGGTACCCGGAAACACTTCGCGACAGGTCATGATGATCAGCCCGGCGGCTTCCATTGCCACTATTCAAGGCCATGTTATTGCGGACTATGATGCCGTGCTGGAAAAGGGACTCCTCGGCATATCCGAGGATTTGCGCGCGCGGCGCGTCAACGCGGGGCCGGAAGCCCCGGTCTTCCTGGAAGCGATGGAGATTGCGCTTGAGGGCGTGATGGTGTTTACGCGCCGTCTGGCTGATGCCGTGGCGGAAGCCGCCGCGAGGGCCGATACGCCGGAACAACACCGGGAAATGGCGGCGTTGCTTGGCGTGTGCCGCAAATGTCCGTTGCACCCGCCGACCACTTTTCGCGAAGCCGTCCAGAGCCTTTGGACGGTGAAAACGGCGCTTGAACTGGCCTATCCGGTGAACCTGCATTGTTTTGGCCGCCTGGATCAGCAACTGTATCCGTTCTACAAGGCGGACATCGAAGCCGGGCGTATCACGCCGGAATCGGCCACGGAATTCCTTGAGGAACTGCTGCTGAAAATCATGTCGCAGAACATCCGACCGGAGTCCAATATCCTCGGCAATTTTTATCATCGCTACCTCGGTTCGTCGCCAGTCACCTTGGGCGGGTCAAAGTTTGACGGATCGGACGCGACCAATGACCTCAGTTATCTTTTCCTTGACGCAGCGCACCGCTCGAAGGCCATTACAAACATGTCGGTCCGCATCCATCCCGGCACTCCCGATGCCCTGCTTGACCGGATTGCCGCGTACCTCGCCCAGGGAACGTCAAATTTCTCACTGTTCAATGACACCGTCAATATCGAGGCGATGAAGCGGCGGGGATTCAGCACAGACGATGCGCATGACTATGCCGTCATGGGCTGCGTGGAGACGACGTGTCCGGGGAGGACAGGCGGCATGAGTGCGAGCGCGCTGCAACTCGCAAAGGTTCTCGATATGACGTTGCGCAACGGCGACGTGCGCACCATTGCCGGAACCATCCGGGGTGAGGGATTGCGCACCGGCGACCCGGAGGGGTTCCAATCCTTCGATGACCTCGTCGAGGCTTTTCTGAAGCAGGCCAGACACCTCATCGGAAAAATCGTCGAGGCATCCAATCTCCGTGATCGCCTCTATGCCGAGCATTTGCCCGCACCATTAATTTCCGCTTTTGTGGAGGGGTGCCTGGAAACCGGCAAGGACGTCACCCAGGGAGGGGCGCGCTATGATCTGGCGGGAATCTCAATGATCAACTCCCTCGCCAATGTGATTGACTCCCTGCTGGTGCTGAAGAAACTGGTTTATGAGGAAAAGCGCTTTAGTTTCAATGAATTTCTGTCGGCCATGGACAACAATTTCTCCGGTCGGCAAGACATTCTTCATGCCGTGCGACAGGTGAAGGGCAAATGGGGCAACGGCGATCCGGAGACGGATGCGCTGGCGCGACGCATCGCCGGGGAACTGTTTGCCGAAACGTATCAATACACGAACTACCGGGATGGCCCGTTTGTTGTGTACATCATCAGCATGATTACGCACACGATTGACGGGCGGCTTTCGGTGGCGTCGCCGGATGGGCGCCGGGCCGGGATGCCGTATGCCGCGAGCGGCAATCCCTACAACGTCGAACATTGCGGCGTGACGGCGGCGTTGCGTTCGGTGGCAGCGTTGCCCTTTGTAGATGTCATGGGTTGCGCGGTGAACATGAAATTTCACCCGAACGCAATCGGCAGAGACGCGGCCGGACGCGCCAAATGGGTGGCGCTGCTGCGCACCTACTTCCAGATGGGGGGACCGCAGTTGCAGCCCACCGTGGCGAGCGCGGAAACCCTGCGCGCTGCGCAACGCGATCCTGAACAGTACCGGGATCTTATCATTAAGGTCGGCGGTTACAGCACGTATTTTGTTGATCTGGGGGCGGAAATTCAGGAAGAAATCATCGCACGAACAGAGCACGCGGTGTCATGACAAGGGCTTTGCTGCGTTGACCGGCATCATCTTCGATATTCAGAACTACGCCATCTACGACGGGCCGGGCATTCGGACAACCATCTATTTCAAGGGTTGTCCCCTCCGTTGCTATTGGTGCCACAATCCGGAATCCCAGTCGGGCGCGCCGGAAATGGCCTGGCGGCGGGAACGCTGCGCCGCGTGCGGCGCTTGCGCGGCGACATGCCCCGAAAAGGCCCTGCACCTTGAGGAGCGCGGGGTTATCCGGGATCGGGTGCAGTGCGCCACATGCGGGGCATGCACGGCGGCGTGTCCCAATGAAGCCATGGAGCGCATCGGACATGAAATCACAGTGGAAGAGATCGTCCGCCAAGTGCTGCGCGACAAGCCGTTCTTCGACAACTCCGGGGGCGGAGTCACGATGACCGGCGGCGAACCCACCTGGCAATGCGAGTTTCTGTCGGCGCTGCTCGACGCATTCCATCATGAGGGCATTCATACTGCGCTTGAAACGTGCGGGCACTACCCGCCGCAGATCATGCAGGTGCTCGCAGATTCCACAGACCTTTTTCTGTTTGATTTGAAGCATATGGATTCCGAGGCGCATCAGCGGGGGACGGGCGTGGCGAACACCCGGATTCTGGAGAATTTCGCTGCGCTGCTCGCGGCCGTGGGACAGGAACGCATCAGGCCGCGAATCCCGCTTGTGCCCGGATTCAACACCGATTCTGATGCCCTGGGAGCGTTCATCTCTTTTTTGAAGGCCGCCGGATATGACGGCGACGTACATCTCATGCCCTGTCACCGATGGGCAAGAGCGAAATATGATCGCTTGGGTAGGATGGGTGAGTATCGCGATACCGGCGCTCTCGCCGACTGCACGCTTGAGGGAATTGCGGAGCGCTTTGCCGCCGCCGGCTTTGCGCCGGTCTGTTATGGATGATTCGAGGGAGGAACCGCGTTGAAAGTTTTCGTTACAGGCGCAGACGGGCTTTTGGGTAGCAACCTGGTGCGGCGGCTTCTGGACAAAGATTACGCGGTGCGTGTGCTGATTTACCCCGGGAGCCGTTCGACCACGCTCGACGGCCTGGATGTGGAACGCGTAGAGGGCAATTTACTCGATGGCTGCGCTCCGCTCTCGGCCGCCATGCAGGGCTGCGAAGGCGTCTTTCATGCGGCGGCTGTCACCGATCTCTGGGCGGACTCGGACTTCACCTGGAAGGTGAATTTTGAGGGCACGCGGAATGTGCTTGACGCCTGTCCCGCCGCAGGGGTGAAGCGCCTGCTTTATGTCAGTTCGGCAAGCATCATTGAACCCGGTTCCTTGGAAAAGCCCGGCGATGAATCAGGGGGATTCCCGAAAGTCTATATCGGAACGCCGTACATGGAATCAAAGTGCCGGGCAACGGAGTTGGTGCGCGCGTATGTACGGGAGAAAAACCTCAATGCCGTGATAGTCGCCCCGACATTCCTCCTCGGTCCCCACGACAGCCGGCCCAGCGGCGGGGAGTTGGTGCGGCGTTTCTGCGAGAAAGGCATGCCGGCGTGTTCTCCCGGAGGGCGCAATTTCGCTTATGCGGCGGATGTGGCGGAAGGCGCGCGTCTCGCTTTTGAGAAGGGACGCACCGGCGAAACCTATATTTTGGCGGGCCAGAATCTGACCTATAAAGATTTCTTTGGGCGTCTCGGGCGTATCGTCGGACGTGAAGGGCCCCGGCGCATTGTTTCGTCCAGTCTTATTCTTGCCGCGGGAAACATCGCTTCGCTGGCGGCAAAAGTCACCGGACGCCGCCCACAATTTGACAGGAGTATCGCCCGCTTTTCGGTGGTCAATGCCTACTATTCCTCGGCAAAGGCGATAGCGGAACTCGGCCTGCCCCAGACCCCGGTTGAAACGGCCATCCGGGATTCCGTGCGATCATTGGTCGAATACGGGCATCTTTCCCTTGCCTTCAAAGAGCATTTTGCC
>CAZLII010000445.1:0-4323 GCA_964559065.1 uncultured Nitrospirales bacterium
TCTCCTCAGGTTCTGGTCTACATCTACAATAGACGCGTCACAAACCACTCATTAAGCGCGCTATTCCAGCACTTCTGCGTATTTTCGCATCCTCTTTCGGAATCTATTTTGGACAACAGTGAACAGAGAATTTCCGGGGCCAAGCCCATCAAAATAAGGTCGCGGATTCCACGGGCGCGTTGATCTCGACCATCCCTCCGGGATGGGCGGGATTGGATCGTCCCACGGTGAGGAAAACAGTCGCGCCGGGCGGCGGAGACAGCATCGGCGCGAGCGCATCGTATCCAGCGCCGGGGCGGCGGGTCATCTCGGCGGCGGGAACGCCGTTCACGGCCAGCAGGCGGTCGCCGAAGCGGAGTCCCGCATGGTGCGCGGGGGATCCTTCAATGATGTCCAGATACCAGAAGCCCGCGTGATGCCGGCCCAGGCTTGCGCCGGTCCCTGTGACCGGCGCTTCGCGGAACACGCGCGCATCGCTGCGTTCCAAGCCGATCAGGCCGTGCTCAAAATTCATCGTGACGCGGAAAAGTTTCAGGAAAGCAATTCCGAGTCGGCCCGCGCTTCCCGGAGGCAATACCGCGCACAATGGATCGTCCATCCCGGCGTCGTCCACGCGAAACTGCGCCAGACGCAGGTAGCGGACGGTCTGGCCGTCTGCCGTGTACAGCGTCATGATCGGGGCGTCATCGCCCCACGCGCCGACCGCCCGAAGTTCCGATTCCGGCAACGCGATCGCGTCCGGGCGCGTGATGTCCACCGCAAGGGGACGCAGATGCTTTCCGTTGATCAAGACAGACACCATCGGCGCGGCGTCTTTCTCGATGCGCAGCGGCGCGGTGCGGGCGGCCTTGGGCAGCGTGGATTGTTCGAGGGGTCTCCACGATACCCGCGCATGCGCGAGATCAATCGTGACCTCCAGACCCGGCTGCTGCGCCGGCAGAAGCCCCGCCAGCGGGGTTCCCAGTCGCTCGGACAGCGCCGACATGTCCGCGATCGCCATCTCGACGGGATGGGGCGGCAGGTCTGCAACAACAAAGTCTTCCACATCAACAACGGTCATGTTCGGCGAATGGCTTTTCAGCGGCAACCCGATCAACTGCGCCACGTCCTGCGCAATGACCGGCGCCGCCAGGCAGGTATCCAACAGGAAGGGATAGGGACCGCCCCCGTTTAGCCACGCGGACACCAGAATGCGTCCGCGCGCCCCGGCTGTCGGCGCGGCGTGCTCCGTCCACTCCTGCGAAAATGCGGGCGCAATCGCAAGAACCATCAAGAGCAGTACTGATGTCGGTCGTCCGGCGTCGATCGCTGTGGTGATAACGGGAATGCGTGATTTCATGGCAATGCTTTTCTTGCACCCCCGGCGCTTTGCGCCGCCTTCGAAAGGGGACTTAACGGGATATCTTCCGATGACTAACAATACGCTATTCGTGGGCTTTTTCCAATGGCACGCACACCGGTCAACGCATCTGCCGCGCGTCTTTCGGCGCGGCGTCGCCGGACATGTCATGCGGCGACGCGGACGAGTTCCTCGATCAGCGGGAAGGACTGGAAAAAGGTCTTGATGACCGCTGGCAGGCTTTCTTTATCAATGGCCGCAAAGGACCAGGTTTCATCGGGGATTTGAAATACCGGGTCGTCGTGCGAGGCGATGCCGGCGGCGCTGCAGAGGTAATCCGCGATGCACAGCGTGGCGGCGATCTTGCGCATGTCGGGATCGCGGTGGCGCAGATCGTGATGGCCGGCAATCCCGTGGCCGATCATCGGGGACAGTTTCCAGTTCCGGGCGAGGGCGCTGCCAACCTGGGCATGGTCCACGCCAATCGCCTCCCGTTCGGCCTGGTACCAGGCCAGACGCTGCTCCCGCATGATACCGGGCGTCCTGGCGTACGCTTCCGCAAGCCCCTCGGCAAGAATGACCTTGCCGACATCGTGCAGGAGTCCATAGACAAACGCCTCATCGGCGGACCCGACATGACTCGCCAGCGGACCGTTCTCCGCGAGCACGCGCATGGCCACGCCGCAGGCGATCGAATGCCGCAGAAAACGATCTGCGCCGCTTTTCAGGGTGTCGAAGACCGTGGCGGTCAGCGCGAGATTGCGGATGACCTTCAGTCCGAGCAGCACCACGGCATGTTCGATGGTGGTGACTTCCTGGCCCACGCCGTAATAGGCGGAATTTACAAGGCGCAGCGTCTTGATGGCGAGAGAGGGGTCAACCGCGATGATTTTGGCCACTTCAACCAGCGAACAATCCGGCTTGTTGATTAATTCGGTGATGTTTGCAAGGGTGTGCGGGAGACTGGGAAGGGTAACGACCTCCTCCAAGAGGACGTCAATGTCGTATTTCTTTTCCGAATTCATGCCGTCTCTTCATTCCACCCGCATGACGCTGCCCTGACGGCATTCTGAACCCCGGTCATCGGTCTGTTCCCGGAACTTTTCATTCCCGTGGCTGCCGCACGCATCGGGTTGCACCGCGCCCCGGCGGGCGGCCTAGAAGATGAATTCAGGTTCCAGCACAGGTTCGAAATTGACCGACTTGTCGGAGAAGGGGAAGGAAATCACCTCGAAGACCCCGACACCGG
Organism: uncultured Nitrospirales bacterium; assembly: GCA_964559065.1. Taxonomy (GTDB): domain Bacteria; phylum Hydrogenedentota; class Hydrogenedentia; order Hydrogenedentales; family CAILVY01; genus CALEDJ01. The sequence goes on from CAZLII010000445.1 coordinate 2,589, forward strand.
TGCGGATGATCGCGCGGGCCGTGCCGAGCACGGGCGCCACGCCGAAGAGATAGCCGAACGGCTTGCCCCGTTTGAGGTTCTTGTCAAAAGTCAGGGGGATTTCCGCCCAGCCCAGCGAAATGTTCGACAGCCCCCTCCCCAGTTTGGTGAGGGATTTCTCGATGCCGGTGGGCCGGGGAAGGTCCACCTCAGGATTATAAATTTGCGCCAATACCGGCGCACTTGGCAGCAGGATCGCCACAATCAACGATACCCCCACCGCAGTCACCAAACGCTTTTTTCGCATAGCCGGATAGTTCCTCCGATTCCACGAGGGCGCGCCCGCGCGCCGTCACCACACCCTGCGAGTCTATCACAGGCGCGGCGTACTGTCAACAATTTCGCTCGGTTCCAGCCGACACAGCGACTCAGCGGCGTTTGGCGTCCTGTTCCTCGAGCCACTGCAAGCCTTCGGCCAACATCTTGATGACCTCTTCGCCCTTCTCCTCGCGGTCGGGGTGGTCAATGGGATACCAGCGGATTTCCTTGGGTTCGGGCAACGCCGCGAAAAGCGCCTCCCCCGACTCCGGGGTGATGACGCCGTCGTTTGACCCGTTCTGCATGAGCACCGGAATGCCGGAGATATGGGGCGCATGGCGGACAGGGTCGGCGACGCCGATCAGAAATTGCATCAGGCCGCCGGCCAGCGGCAGGAGCCAACCGGGCAATTCGCGGCGCACCTCCGGCGCCCGGGCGAGCAGGCGAAGATTGCCCCCGCCCACCACGAGCACCGCGGCCTGGATGCGCTTTTCCTGCGCCAGCACCGCCGTCCCCGTGATCGCCCCATAACTGGCCCCCACGAGATAAATGCGGTCGGCGGCGATGTCGGGCCGGGTCTGGAGATAATCAATCAGGCGGCGGGTATCGTGCACGGTTTTCCAGGTGCGTTCCCGGAAGGCCAGCGCGATGCGCAACGGATTACCCCTGACCCGGCGCTCGCCGCGCATGTATTGGTCGTAGCAGACCATGGCGAAACCGGCCTCATTGAACGGCGTGCAGATATCCTCGACAAACTCCTTCTCCTGGTGGCTGCCGTGCAGCAGGATGATGGCCGGCATGGGTTCCGCCGGCTCCATCGGCAGCGTGAACACCGCCGGCACGCGCTCGCCCGGGCGCGCATCGAATTCAATGCGCTGCCTGCGATACCGCGCCTCAAACGGTTGCCCAAAGGCGGTGATGCTTTTATCCACCGGCTCCGGCGCAGATGCCGAAGCGTTCAACGGCAGCGTGGGGTCATAACCTGTGTAGTACCGACGGTCCGCGAGCGCCTTCAGCCCCAATAGCAAGACAATGACAAGGCACAGGCACAACGCAAAGCCAACAAAAATCCTTCGACATCTCATGGATAATTTCTCCCGGTTGCGGCCTCTCCCCTTACAGTTGACCCGATCTGCGGCGCGGGAGTCAAATCTCCTGGCGTGTCGCATGCTTGCGTATCACACCGCCTTTCGTGACAATACCGGGAGAAGAAAACACCCTGCGCGGGTTTTTCTTTTTGCATAACATTTTAGCCGTATGGCGCAAGATATGGGTCTGATGTTACACCGCCTTTTTCACCCGTCATTGCGAGTCCCCCACCGCCTTCGGCGGCGATTCACAAAAGAAAGGGGGTTCCTTTATTCCCTCGTTACACCGCTCCTGCGGTGTAACGCACCACCGCGGCGCTCCCGCGCCGCATACCTGGCAGCACTCCGGC
>CAZLII010000446.1:0-4321 GCA_964559065.1 uncultured Nitrospirales bacterium
ATTCCTGAGATGCGGCAGCACATAGGGGTCGTGTGAGAAGCGGTCACGATTGCCCTCAATGCAGTAGTGGCGGAAGAGTTTGTGCGCGAAGCGCAGGGATTCCTCGTCGGCGTATGCGGCCATATATTCCATGATCCCATATACGCCTTGGAAGGCCGGGTCCGTCGCGAACGTGTGGAACTGCATATCGAGAAAGACGTGGTAATCCACGCCCGGATTGACGTTCAAGGTTTCCGGCGGCGCGCAGAGATAGCCGAGGCAAAGCACCAGATGCTTGTTCACCTCAGGTTGCCGTTCGCGCCATTGGATCAATGGGCGGATAATCTCGCGATGGATGCGGAGTCTGGCGCGTTCCTCGGAACTCTCTTCGGGCAGGTACTTTTCCCATGAGAACTTATGACCGAGCGACGTTACGAGTTTACAGAATTCCAGACCGGCCTTGTCGCGGAAGATGTCGGTGCACCACGCATAGAAAGTCTTGTCCGCGAACGCGGGAGTATCGTGCAGTCTCCGCAGCGCCCCGCTCCACGCCCGATAATGTCCCACGCCCGCCTGGAGAAACTCATCCACCATCATGCCGCTGAACCCCGGTTGTGTTACGGCAGGATTCGCCGCCCATTCCGCATACACTTCGTCCACAGTGGGCGGCTTCGCCGCGCCAAGCCCCGGCAGCGATGCGTTGCCAATCCAGTGGCGACCCTCGCGCAGCCATTGCTCAAATTCCTGCGGGGGGGCCTCGCTGCGTGTAATCAACACGTTGACGTGCGGCAACACGTGGTGTTCCATATAGGCCCAATCGTATTCCGGGTAGGCCGCAATATGGCGCGTCGAAGGGTAGTAACAGAACAGGATTTCCGGAATTGCCCGGACGGTGAGCCGCGCTCCAGCCGCCCCCTCCAAAAGCAGGCGGTGTGCGCCGGCTTTCAGGAACTGCATCGCCTCCAGCGGGCCGGTGTCCGGATTGGCCCGCCAGACAAGCGCGCCCGGAGCGTCATTGAGGACCGCACGCGCCGATGCGGATGCGCCTGCAAGAGAGATGAAAACCCAGCCGTTGCGCGGGTTTTCAAAGCGAAAATCGGCGCGTGACTCCTTAATTTCATCACTCCGAAGCAACTCTGTGACAAAATTGTTCAGCGCCTTGGAAGATTCGGTGTTGGCTGTATCGTTGGATGCTTTGGGAAAGGCATAGGTGATCGCGCCGGGAATCTCGGCGATCAGGTGCTCATCCGCATTCCAAGCGCGCGCAACGATTTCAATGCGCACGTGGTCGCCGGGCTGGACATCAAGCATGGTGACATGGGGCGCGGGAAGATTTTTCACAATGGGTGATTTGGTAAGACCGACTTCCAGGCGGTTCCGATAGTGTCTTGAACCAAACTGGCGCTTGATCTTGTCCATTCCCAGGATGCGATGGTCCACTTCGTAGATGAATTTTCCGCCGTCCGGGTCGGGCGCACAGGAGATGTATCTGTCGAAAGGAAGATCATCAGGATTGGTGGTCAGCAGGCAAGGCGCGCGCCACAGGCCGCCGCTGGCGCCCCAGTCAAATACGTCCAAGGCGAGCACGTTCTCCTGGCCGCAACGGAGAAACGCCGTCAGGTCCACAATAACAGGCATGTCTGCGTGACTCAATTCCTCGTGGTCGCCATAGGCATTGACCCGCGCGCCGTTGCAGTAAACGACGCAGGCGTCATTCACGGCTCCGATGACCAGCCAGATGCGTCGTCCTTCCCATGCGGCCGGCGGATGCACCACACGCCGATACCAGGCGTGGCCGTCCACCTCCAGGAATCCTTGCGATTCCCAGGATTCCCCTGCGCGAAGGAGACTCCAAGTTGCATCATCCCATTCCGGCGCATGCCAGCCCGCTCGTTCGCCGATGTATTCCGGGGCCGGCATGAAACGCCAGGCATCCATCAGGCTGATGGATGTAGACGCCGCGTTTGCTCCCGCACAGCATGCAATAGCGGCGATCACAATGCTTATCATGGTCCTATCCTCCCGCTGCCGCTGTGATTGGGCTTCCTGTTGCGGCGGGTCTTTCTGTTGTGGCCGGTCTCCCGACCGCGCCACTGTCCCGACCGAAGGTCTCCAAACCTATTGTCTGAACCGGCGGGGATGTTTTCACCATTTCAATCGGCGCGCGCCGACGGGATTGAAATGGCTCGTCGCGGTGCGTTGTCGCTTCTTTTCAAGCGTGGAGGCGACGGTCGGTTTACGGATGCCCTTATCCATGATAATTTCAGTCTTCCCAAAAAGATCCCGGCTCGCTTCTCCCAAAGTCTTGTGGAGGTGCAGATGGCATTCCAAACACAAGCCGGACCGCCCCAAGGCGGGGTGTTCACTGCAACGCTCGCAGGGGATGCCAATGCCTTTCTTCGGAGGAGCAGTCGCCAGGCGCGTCTCTTGTTCATCGGGGTAGAGGTCGCCCCAGGATTCGCGGGTGAGTTCCTGGGGAAGGGAGAAAAAGCGCATGGCGTATTCTTCAGGGTTCGTGATTTCGGTGTCCGGCAACGGTATTCCCACCCTTGCGGCGGCGCACTCGGTGCAAAGGTCGCGGCCCGCTTCCCTCCGGATCAATTTGCCGCATTCCGCGCACCGCGCAATGTCCATATCTTCAAACTGCGCCATGAATCACCTCGGCAACCGCATCCACCTGAGCATGTAATGCTGCGATGTCGCCGTCATTCTCGATCACCCAGTCGGCGATGTTGCGTTTTGACTCCGGGGGCGTCTGCGCCGTTATGCGCCGCCATGCCTCTTCTTCGCTCAAGCCGCGTGTCGCCACCAGCCGCTGCGCCCGCACCGCCGCCGGAGACAGAACCAGGATCAAGCCCCCCAACCAAGGGTCTTTCACGCCATGCTCGCCCAGCAGCGCCGCTTCCACAATCACATTTTCAGCGCCGTCATCAGCCAGTTGCGCGCAACGGCACGACACCGCTTCGATTATCACCGGATGCACGATTGCGTTCAGCCGCGCCCGCGCGCCCGCATCGCGAAACACCAATGCGCCCAATTTGTCTCTATCAATTCTACCATGCGCGCAGACATCCGGCCCAAACGCCGCCAGCACCGCCGCCTCCGCCGCGCCGCCCGGCGCAATCGCATCGTGTCCCGCCTCGTCCGCATAAATGACGGGAATACCCCCAGCGGCGAAACGCCGGGCCGCCTCTGTTTTCCCGCTCGCGATGCCGCCTGTCAACCCATACACCCGCATAGTGCGAATATTTCCATGCTGTCAGTAAGTGCGTTCATCTTCATCATACATGATCCTCGGGAGATTATGGCGCCAACGGACGCCTGCCGAGAACGCGGTTCAGGGATTGCCGGTCTTTTCAGTGAGGATCAGGCGCAATGGACCGGGTACGTTGGCCTTGTGCGGCGTAATGAGCACCCGATTTCCGAAATCTTCCCGGATAACCCGGACCGATATCGCGGCGTCCCCGTCAGACGTGACACAACGCGCGTCAATATCTCCCAAGGTCTTGGGGGTGCGCAGTTCAATGCTGTTGAGCAACACCAGACTGTTCAAATGCACCTTGATCTTCTGCCGGTAGTGCCCTTCGGATGCTTCTTCAAACCGGATTTGTCCCAGACAGGACGGGGTGAATATCGGGGCGGCAAGGCTTTCAACGCCCGGCGGCAGATGCGGCGCAAGGCGCAGATGCTGGTCCGGAGCGTTGTACAATAGCCCTTCCAGCGCATACAGCACATGCCAGATGGCCATGGCATCCGTGGGCATTGACGCGGCGTGCGGCGCAGACAAGGTGATGCGCCGCCAGGCTGATTCCGCGTGGAGCAATCCCTTTTCCATCTCCCCCCGATAGAGCAACAGACACGCCAGTTGGAGTTCCCACAACGGACGACGCGGCGCGGCGGCGTGACTGACGGCGTACTGCAAAGTCTTCATGATCCTGTCGTGCGGCAACAGATTTCCCAGGCCGAGATAGTCCGCATGCCATTGCGCCGACAGTTGCCCTGCATAACCGAGGTCCGGTTCACCGTCATGAGCGACATAGCACTGATTGTCTTCACTCCAGGAATGGCGATTGAACTCCTTGATCGCGCGCTGATATGCGGCAGCGCTGCGCGCCGCAACATCTTCATAATGCAGATGACGCGCCATCAGCGCGTGCGCCTTCATGGCGACGCACCACAGCCCCGCTGCATTGGCAGTGGAAAGCGACTCCGGCACGTGTTCGCCCCGACGCAATCCCCCAAGCACCTCGTCGAGGGCGCGCGCCAGCACGGGATAGCACTCCTGAAGTCGCGCCAGGTTTTTCGTAAAAACATAATCCCGATATGCCGTGATCAGACATGC
>CAZLII010000447.1:0-4311 GCA_964559065.1 uncultured Nitrospirales bacterium
CGGAAACCTACCGGCAACTGCGCGTGGAACTGGCGCCGGGCGACCGCATGTCGCGCGAGCGCCTCATCGAGAGCCTGGTCGCAATGCAGTACACGCGCAACGATGTGGATTTCCACCGTGGCGTTTTCCGCGTGCGCGGCGACATCGTGGACGTGTTTCCCGCCTATGAGGGCGACCGCGCACTCCGCATTGAATTCTTCGGCGACGAGATCGAGGCGGTCACGGAAATTGACCCGCTGCGGAGCACCGTGCTGCGCAAACTCCGCCGCGCGGCCATCTTTCCCGGCACGCATTACGCCACCACCGCAGACACGCTCCAGCGCGCCATCGCGGGCATCGAGCATGAACTCGCGGAACGCCTCAAGGAACTCGAAGCGGAGAACCAGGTCCTTTTCGCGCAGCGGCTGGAACAGCGCACGCGCTTCGACCTGGAAATGCTGCGGGAAATCGGATATTGCACGGGCATCGAAAACTATTCGCGGCATCTGGACGGGCGCATGCCCGGCGAGCCGCCCTTCACCCTGATCAATTACTTTCCCGACGATTTCCTCCTGGTCATTGACGAGAGCCACATGTCGGTGCCGCAGGTCGGCGCAATGTATCGCGGCGACCGCTCGCGCAAGGACAAACTGATCGAATACGGGTTCCGGCTGCCGTGCGCCCGCGACAACCGCCCGCTCACCTTCGAGGAATTCAACGAGCGCATCCGCCAGGTCATCTACGTCAGCGCCACGCCCGCCGAATATGAATTGCGGGAAAGCGAGGGCGTCATCGTGGAGCAGGTGGTCCGCCCGACCGGCTTGGTGGACCCGGAGGTCGAGGTGCGGCCCGCCGCGAACCAGGTGGACGACCTGCTTGACGAAATCCGCGCGCGCGCCGCCAAGGGCGAGCGCACCCTCGTCACCACGCTCACCAAGCGTATGGCCGAAGACCTCACGGACTACTACCGCGACCTCGGCGTGCGCGTCCGATACATGCACTCCGACGTCGAAACCCTCGAGCGCATCGAACTCGTGCGCGATTTGCGCCGGGGCGAATTCGACGTGCTGGTCGGCATCAACCTGCTGCGCGAAGGGCTGGACATCCCGGAGGTCTCGCTCGTCGCCATCCTCGACGCCGACAAGGAAGGCTATCTCCGCTCGGAAACAAGCCTCATCCAGACCTGCGGCCGCGCCGCCCGCAACATCAACGGCAAGGTCATCATGTACGCCGAAAAGACCACCGGCTCCATGCGCCGCGCCTTGGGTGAAATGAACCGCCGCCGCGCCAAGCAACTCGCGTACAACAAGAAGCGCAAAATCACGCCGAGGTCCATCCGCAAGGCCATCCCCGACCTACTCCAGAGCATCCACGAACGCGACTACGTCACCGTGCCCATCGCCGCGGAAGACCCCGACCTCTACCTGCCCGCCCGCGACCTCGATAAGACCATCCGCAAACTCACTAAACAGATGAAAGAAGCCGCCGACCGCATGGACTTCGAGACCGCCGCCGGTTATCGCGATCGCATCCGCGCCCTCGAACGCCGCCAGATCGAAGAAGGACTGTGATGGGAGTGCGGAGTGCGGAATGCGGAATGGTAGGGTGGGTGCAGCGGCAGCGGAACCCACGGGAACGGTTTGACGCAGCGCTTGGATTCAGGCAGTATAATGTGTTCCCGCCCAAGAGTACGGCGCATTTGCCTGTTTCCGGCGCATGGATACGCCGGATCGCCGTCTTCAACAGAGCGGGTTTCCAAGACGGAGAGGGAACGTCATGTCGAAATGCACACGAATCACGCGGCGCGGATTCCTGAAACGCGCCGCCGGGGCTGCTGCGGCGGGGGCCGCGTTCCCCGCCATCATCCCGGCGTCCGCCCTGGGCGCGGCCGGCGCGACCGCCCCAAGCAACCGAATCGTCATGGCCTCCATCGGCGTGGGCGGCCAGGGCCGCCACGATATGCGGGCGCTGATGAGCCTGCCGGACGTGCAGATGGTCGCCGTATGCGATGTGGACGCGAATCACCGCGCCGAGGCGCGGCGCATGGTGGAGGAGTACTACGCCAATCGCGCAGACAGGGCGGCGTATGCGGGCTGCGCAGAGTACAACGACTTCCGCGACGCGCTGGCGCGCGATGACATTGACGCCGTGATGCTGGCCCCGCCGGACCATTGGCACGCGGTGATGAGCGTGGCCGCCGCCAAGGCGGGCAAGGATATCTACTGCGAGAAGCCGCTGGCCAATTCCATCCCGGAAGGCCGCGCGGTGGTGGACGCGGTGCGGCGCTACCGCCGGGTCTTCCAGACCGGCAGCCACGAGCGCTCGCGCGACAATGCGCGCTTCGCCTGCGAACTGGTGCGCAACGGCCGGATAGGCAAACTGCACACCATCCGAGTGAACATGCCGGTGGACAACCACGGCCCCATCGAGAACCAGCCGCCGATGCCCATCCCGGAAGGTTTTGACTATGATCTGTGGCTCGGCCCCGCGCCTTATGAGCCGTACACGGAAAGGCGCTGCCACTTCTGGTTCCGCTATATCCTGGATTACAGCGGCGGCGAAATGACCGATCGCGGCGCGCATATCATTGACTTGGGGCAGTTGGGCAACAACACCGATCACACCGGGCCGATCTCAGCCGAGGGCGAGGGCTGGTTCCCGCCCGACGGCCTGTTCAACACCGCGATGGAATACAAGTTCCAGTTCGAGTACGCCAACGGCGTGCGCATGATCGGCGAGAGCAAGGCCCCGCGCGGCATCCGCTTTGAAGGCGACGCCGGATGGGTCTTCATCCACATCCACGGCGGCGATTTGCAGGCGGAACCCGCCTCGTTGCTCCGGGAAATAATCGGCCCGAACGAAATCCGCCTGGGGCGCAGCCGGGGCCACCACATTGATTTCATCGAGAACGTGAAGACGCGCGGCGAATGCAAGGCGCCTGTTGAGGCCGGTTATCACACCGGCATCATGTGCCACATGGCGAACATCGCCATGCGGCTGGGCCGCAAACTCCGCTGGGACCCTGAAAAAGAACAATTCATCAACGACGACGAGGCCAACCGCATGATGATCCCCTCCATGCGGAGCCCGTGGACCTTATAATCCCCAAGGGAATCCGGGAGGAATATGCAATGCGCATGGCACTGATGATGATTCTAGCGGTTTTTGCGGCGACGCTCGCGGGGGCGCAGGAAGCATCCATGCCGCTGGACGACGCCTTCGCGCGGCTTGCCGTGTATGAGTTTGGACACAGCCGGCTTCCGCTGACGGCGATTGAATCCGCCATCCATGCCGCGCACGGCGACCCCGCTGCGCAGCGCGCCCTGGCACAACGATTGACGAACCTGCTCGCGCAGGGATGCCCCATTGATGCGCAGCGCTTCATCTGCCGGCAACTCGCAGTGATTGGCGACGCATCCGCCGTGCCTGCGGCGGTGCCGCTGCTGGCCGACCCCGCCACGGCGGACATCGGCCAGCGGCTGCTGGAGAGTATTCCGGGGCCGGAAGCGGCGGCGGCGCTGGCGACGGCGCTGGACACCCTGCCGGATGCGTTGAAACTCGGCATCATCCAGGTGATGGGGCGGCGCGGCGATGCGGCGTCCGCGCCGGTATTGATGCCGCTTCTGGCGCATCCGGAGGAATCCCTGGCGGCGGCTGCGGCGGAGGCCCTCGGATACATCGGCGGCGACGCCGCCTGCGAGGCGCTGGGCAAGGCACTGGCGGGCGCGCGCGGTGCGCGGCGCGCCGCCGTGGCGGACGCATGCCTCCAGTGCGCGGAACGGCTCCTGGCGGCGGGGCGCGCGGCGGACGCCGCCGCATGGTACCAGCGGCTCTCCGGGGCCGGGGAGGCGGGCCATGTGCGGGCGGCGGCGCTGAGCGGCCTGATCCTCGCGGAACCGGATCAGGCGCTGACGCGCGTGAGCGCGGCCCTGCGCGATGCTGACCCCGTACTGATGCAGGTGGCCGCGGGCTATGTGCTCGACACCCAGCGCCTTCCCGGCGAAACGGCGACGAAGGCTTTTGCCGATGCGTTGGAGGCCGCCGCGCCGGGGAATCAGCCCATCCTGCTGAGCGCGCTGGCCGATCGCGGCGATCCGCCGGCGGCCAAGGCCGTCGAACGCGTCGCGCGCGACGGCGACGAATCGGTCCGCGTGGCGGCGGTGACGACGTTGGGGGCGCTCGGCGACGGGGCCTCGGCGACGCCGCTGCTGGACCTGGCGGCGAACGCCGCCGGCGAGTTGCGGCGCGCCGCGCGCGCGGCGCTGGTCGCGCTGCCCGCCGCCGATGTGAACGTGGCGCTGGCGCGCAATGCCCGCCGGGGCAAACATCGGC
>CAZLII010000448.1:0-4305 GCA_964559065.1 uncultured Nitrospirales bacterium
ACCCTCGCCTTCACCCTCACCTTCACCCTCACCCTCACCTTCACCCTCACCCTCACCCTCACCCTCGCCTTCACCCTCGCCTTCACCTTCGCCTTCACCCTCTTCGCAATCTTCCTCAAGCAACACCGCGATCGCGTCTATGAATACAGGCCGTCTGTTGCCTTCCCGGATGCGGCAGCCATAGTATCCGGCGGTTTCGTCCGTCAATGAAGGGATAGACATGACGGGGGATATTTCCGCAGGGATGGTATCGCCGTCTTTCAGCCACTGAAAACTCAGCGGCTCCAGGTTGTCTTCCACAACGACCGACAGGTTCACCGGCGTTCCCCAGGGGAAGCATCCGCCCTCACTGACAGCGGTGACGCGCATGTTGGGTTTGAACGGCAGCACATCGGGGAGAATATACACATCTGTGCTGAGGGTTGGCGCCTGGGGGAAGGTCACCTCAATGAGATAGGCGCTGTATCCGCTTTCAGGTGTTTGCAGCGCCGCCGCATAGACGCCGCTCCCCGGCGTTTCTTCGGTCAGCGTGGCGCTGGTGTAGGAGATGCCGCTTCCGCCCAGGTAAAAGAAGGTGCGGCTGTGGGGATTGTGCGCCTGCCACAGTTTCACCGAGGTGTAATGCCCCTGCAGGATTTGGACGCGCAACGTGTTGCTTTCCTGCAGTTCCCACTGGATTTTGGGGTTGGTTTGACCGCGCGAAATGCGCACAAAGTAGTTGGTGATTCCCGTTTCGACGGTGGGGTCTATGCCGATCGAATGGCTGGTGTTGGGCGCGTAGCGCAGCAGGTTCTCGCCCGGCAGATCATGAAAATAAAAATGGGACGAATCGGGCGGGAAGAACGAATCGCCCGGCGAGCAGACGATGTACTTGGGCATGTCCAGGCGGTCCAGGTATTCATAGGGGTCCACCATCCGCTTCAATTCCTGTCCGCGCGGCGCCCAAAAGCGCTCAAAAATGCCGTGCGTGACGTAGGGCGCCACGGCGCTCGTATAGAACCCGTAGGACTCGAAGTGATGGTTGACCTGTCGCTCCATGTTGAGAACATCAATCACAATGGGGATGCATGCCTGCACGCGCGGGTCCACCGCAGCGGTCAGCCACGCGGTCCAGCCGCGCTTGGACGCGCCCCCCACGCAGAACCGGTTCACCGCCACATCGTGATTGGTCTGGGCGATGTGCACCATGGTGTCCATGGCGCGCACCGCCGCCTTGACCATCGGCAGCAGGATGGGCCAGGTGGCATCGCCGGTGCGTAGATACTTGTCCAGGGTATAGGCGACGAGGTCGTCTTCCACCCGCTGCACGGATTCTCCGGCGAAGGTCATGGGCTGATTTGGCACGGCCAGCACAATGCCGAACGGCGCGCGCAGGCGCGCCATCTTTTCGCGCAAATCCACCGGCGGTATCCACATGTTTCGGTTGCCGCCTTCCACCATCAGCAGCCCCATGTCCGTCAGAGGGTCGTGGGGGATCGCCACAATCATTTTGTGCGACCACAGCGGATAATCCAGTTCACTCGCGGAACGCCAGGTCTGAGAATACATCCGGAGATCATACTGCGTGTAGGTCACGCCCAAGTACGTGTACTGCGTGCTGCTGTTGACGGTATAGGAATACGAGGCGTCCCGCGCGTTGACATAGTCTTCCAGCGGTCCCGGCGCTGCAACCCCCGCAATGATCACCAAAAGGAATGCCAGACACCCTGCATGATATTTGTCCATGCCGGCCTTCCTTTCCGGGTTCTCCGCATAAGCATAACTCAATATATGTCAAAATGCGACCAGCATCAGACCTGACAATCCAATGCGGCGCAGTCAGAAGACCAGCCCCAACGAAATACACAGAAATTAGGGCAGAAAAAATTTAAGAGGCCTGACACGTGTGCCGTACCAGGCCTCCGCGGAAGGAGAAACGCCATATGTGGCGTTGACCATCCTTATTTTACCACAAAAACGGGAATTTCGCAAAATCAATGTAAACTATTGCTTACATTGGGTTTAGATCAGCCCAGTTGACTCCGGCACCGCCGCACCGCGTCGTCCCACCCGGCCAAGGCGCGCTGCTGGCGGGTCGCATCCCACTGGGGTTCAAAGGTCCGCTCGGGCTGCCAAATCCCGCGCAGGGCGTCAAGGCTGGGCCAGAATCCGACCGCCAATCCAGCGAGGAATGCCGCGCCAAGTGCCGTGGTTTCAATGGTTTGTCCGCGCATCACGGGGATGTTGAGCAGGTTGGCCTGGTGCTGCATGAGCAGGTTGTTGGCGGCGGCCCCGCCATCCACCCGCAGTTGCGGAATGCCCGCGCCCATGTCGCGTTCCATGGTTCGGACGACATCGGCGGACTGGAAGGCGATGGACTCCAGGGCGGCGCGCACGAGATGGGCGCGGCCCGCGCCACGGGTCAGGCCGACGATGACGCCCCGGGCGCGCATATCCCAGTGGGGCGCGCCCAGCCCGACGAAGGCGGGGACGATATAGACGCCGCCGGTGTCCTCGACCTCGGCGGCGACGATTTCGCTGTGCGCGGCGGAATCAATGAGTTTCAGTTCATCACGCAGCCATTGGACCACCGCGCCGCCGACAAAGACGCTGCCTTCGAGGGCGTATTCCACCTTGCCGCCAAGCCCCCAGCCGATGGTCGTCAACAGCCCGCTTTTGGATGCGACCGGCTTCTCGCCGGTGTTCATGAGCAGGAAGCAGCCGGTGCCGTAGGTGTTTTTGCAGTCGCGGGGATCAAAAGCGGCCTGGCCGAAGAGCGCGCCCTGTTGGTCGCCGATGAGCGAGGCGACGGGGATTTCGCCGCCGAGCGCGGTGGTCACGCCGTACACCTGGCTGGACGGACGCGCCTCCGGCAGCATCTCCGGCGGTACATCGAGCCGCCGCAGGAGGGTCTCGTCCCAGCGGCAGTCATGGATGTTGAAGATCAGCGTGCGCGAAGCGTTGGAATAGTCCGTGGCGTGGACGCCGGTGAGTTTGTACAGGAGCCACGAGTCAATGGTGCCGAAGCAGAGTTCGCCGCGCGCGGCCCGTTCCCGCGCGCCGGGGACATGGTCCAGCAGCCACTTCACCTTCGTGCCGGAGAAATAGGCGTCAATCACCAGGCCGGTGCGGCTGCGAAACGTCTCCTCCAGCCCCTGCCCCTTCAACTGTTCGCAGAGGTCCGTGGTGCGGCGGCATTGCCAGACGATCGCGTTGTGAATGGGCTGGCCGCTGCGCCGGTCCCACACCACGGTGGTCTCGCGCTGGTTGGTGATGCCGATCGCCGCCACCGCCGCCGGGGACGCGCCCGCCTTTTCCAGTACGGCGCGCGCGGTGGCCAGTTGCGATTCCCAGATTTCCATCGGGTCGTGTTCGACCCAGCCGGGTTGAGGATAATGTTGGCGAAACTCCTGCTGCGCCGCCGCCACCGGCTTGCCCTCCCGGTCAAAAAGAATGCTCCGTGAACTCGTCGTGCCCTGATCCAGGGCGAGAATGTATCGCGCGCTCATGAAAAACCTCCCGCGCGGCCCCGCGCCGCGCCGCATACGATAGCACGCCGCACGCGCCGGAGGCATTTCCCCTCTCATGTCACATACCGTGTGCAGGGCGCCGCGTGTCAGCCACGCGGCGTTTGTTTTCGTAAGGATATGGAGGATCGCTGTGGGTTTGTGCGCTATGCGCAATCTTGTTACCCTTCCAGGAAGTTTTTGGAGTGCGGCGGCAAGCCACCGCAGCCCAAAGACAGGCAGAATGGAGCGGATTGAATGCAGGCAGTTTTGCTGATCGCGTTGATGTTGGCCGTCGGGGAGAGCGCGGAGGAGCGCCTGTATTTGCAGGCGGCGACGAAGGAACGCGCGGGCCGCATCGCTCAGGCGCAGACGCTTTTCGATCAGTGCGCGCGGGAAAAGGGCGATCTTGCGCGCTATGCCGATGTGCGGGCGCTGGCCTGCGCGGCGAAGCAGGGGCAGCACGCGGACGCGGTCGCGGGGTATCGCGCGTTTCTCAAGGCGCACGGCGACTCTCCCTGGGCGCGCATGGCGGAGGCATGGCTGGCGCGGCTCCTGGCGGAGGAGAAGCGGCATGTGGAGGCCGCCCCGCATTTCATGGCCGTCCTGCGGCTTGATCCCGAACCGTGGTGGCTGGACCGCTATGCCTGGCCCGCCGTTGAAAATCTGCTCGCGTATCCAGAAGGCCATGCCGCTGGCTATGCGTGGCTGCGCAATCGCGTGGAAACGGCGACGCTCGGCGCGCCGCGTTTGCAGGCGGCGCGGCGGCTCATGCAATCACCGGACGCCGCCGACCGCGCCGTGGCGGTGATCGGCATGC
>CAZLII010000449.1:0-4298 GCA_964559065.1 uncultured Nitrospirales bacterium
GCGACGCCTCATTGAGACGCCCGCCATCTTGGAGGCGGCGTGCATCCTGCTTTCCGGCAAGAAAGACCTGGCGGGCCGCCGCGTCCTCATCACCAGCGGCGCCACCCACGAGCCGCTGGACCCTGTCCGCTTCATCGGCAACCGCTCGTCCGGGAAAATGGGCCGCGCGCTGGCGCTCGAAGCCATGCGGCGCGGCGCCGAGGTGACAATCATCTCCGGTCCGGCACGCGTGCCCCTACCCTATGCCGCAACCGTCGTCTCCGTCCGCACGGCGCAGGAAATGCTCGACGCCACCCTGGCCCATGTTGACGCCGCCGACATTTTCATCGCCGCCGCCGCCGTCGCCGACTACCGGGTGGAACATCCCGCGGGTGAGAAGCACAAGCGCAACGGCGACGCTCTGAATCTCACGCTATGCCCCAATCCCGACATCGCCGCCGCCGTCAGCGCCCGCAAGCGCCCGGAACAGGTCACCGTCGGTTTTGCAGCGGAAACCCATGACCTGCTGGACTATGCGCAGCGCAAACTGGAAAAAAAACAACTCGACCTGATTATCGCCAATCAGGTCGGCGGCGAAAATTGCGCCTTCGGCGCGGACACCGCGTGGGCGTGGCTGATCACCCCCGGCGCCCCCCCCGAACAACTCCATCTCATCACCAAAGAAGAACTCACCGAGCGCGTTTTTGACAAAATCGCCTCCATCCTGCGCACCCGAAACACCTGAACGGGAACCCCGCTCCGCTGAAGCGTCACTGTGTCTTCAATTCATCGAAACGGCGATTGATCCGGGTAAAGGCGAAGAGGGCCAAACACAGAAAGGCCGCGTACAGCACGCCGATTTTTTCGGGCCATATGGACACGGCGCCCACCAGGCCAATGAACGCGAAAAGATCAATCATGCGTTCCGGAAGGCGCGTCGTCCGTATTGCGGGTGCGAGCGGGTCGCGGAACTGCCCGACCATGTGTACCAGCGTGATGAGGACCACCATCGCCGCGGGCGGCGCGAAGATCGCCACGCGCGCCGCCGGCCACGCATACTGGTCCACGGCTTCGGGGGCGTAAAGTTCGAGAAACACACCGGTTCTCGATACGCCGCCGTGAAATAGCATGAATACCAGCAGAAATGCGCTGTACGTCAGCGAAATGCGCTTGCGCAGTTCCGCTGCGTGACGGGGTGCGGTCAGCACGATGGCGACCATGGCCGCGGCGTAGAACAGCGCCAGGAAAAGACCGGTCCAGAAGAAATATTCCACGCCCGCGACGAAAACCAGCAGGAAGCCGCTGAACGCCAGGAAAAGGGTAACCCACGTCTCCGGGATAGCGGGCGATTCAGGAGGAGTATCTGGCGTCCCGTCCGGTGCATGGGTCTTATCCAGGCGGCGCGTGGCCCAATACAGCACAAGCACATAGAGGACGCCCAGATTGAAACCGGCGTGGAGTTCCCACATCTTCCACCAGTCAATCCACTTGGGCGCGTAACTGTAACCGAGGCACCACACGGCGCTCACGGCGAAGCCGATACCGAAGCCCCCGCCAATCACCGCGCCCGAAACCAGCGTGGCGCGGTCGCGCTGAAACGCCGCGACGCACAACGCCGCCAGCCACCAGAGCAGCACGGCGAAATTCTGTGTGTTGGTATAGAGCGTCTGCGCCTGATGCCGGCCCAGTTCGCCCGCATACAGGCCAAGATCGGCGCGGGGGAAAAGCAGCCAGGGGCAGTGTTGCGCAATCTGTTGACCGAGCAGGGAAACCGCGCCGCCGCCAAGAAAGGGGACCGGCAGGTTGAAGAGGAATATCAGCAGCGCGAACACCAAGCACGCGCGCACCAGCCAGGCGCGGACAGAAACGCCCGGATGCAGCGCCCACCCCAGAATGATGCCGCCCGGCGCGCCCCAGCCAATCCCGCAGATCACAAACCAGGCATATCCCGTCCAGGGCGACACGGAGACGACTCCGTCGCTGGTGTGGAGTATGCCGCGAATCCAGGATACATACTGTCCGTAGCCCAGTTCGCCGCCCAGGGCAATCCCCAGCCCCAGCCACAACACGACGCCGCGCGCGTCAATGCCCCTGCGGATGCACAGGTAGTGCCACAGCAGCCCCCACGTCAGTCCCGGCAAAAGCACGCCATCTATGCCGCCCCAGCCGTCCGTCCCCCGAATCGCCCACGCGATCGCGCCCATGCCGCCGAAGACCAACATGGGCAGCCACAGTTCATGCAGCATCCAGGCGTCGGTCTCATCCTGCATTTTCCGATACCGCTGGTACCGGGCCTTGTCCGCAATACGCATCATTGCGCATCGTTCCTATTTCACGCTGTCGAGGAGGCGCTGGAGGTCATATCCGGCGTCTTCGGCGGCGGCGATCAGGGTTTGGGCGTCTTCGACGCAGCACATGACGATGTCGGCGGCGGCGGGGCCGTCGTTCAGGCTTTCCAGGGCCACGCTGAACGCGAGCATATGCACCAGGCGCTCAAACTGTTCTTTGTTGATCCAAAGGCGTCCGCCAAAGCGGTTCACCTGCAGGAAGGCGCGGGCGTCGGGGTCGCGGAAAATCGGACCAAGCACCTGCCCCCAGGGTTCTCGGTGCAGGAGGGGCAGCCGGTGCGCGTGAGCGACGCAGAGGCGCACGAGCCGCGCGTCCATGTCGGCGCGCCAGGGGTCGTCGTCCATCTCGCAGAAGGCGCGGGCGATCTGCTTGAGCAGGTGCCACTCGTGGAGCCAGGCGGCGCTGGTCGCGGCGACGTCGAAGCCGTCGCCGGAGGCGGGGCGCGCGATCTCGCCGATGCCGCGCACCATGGCCCACGCGATCAGCGAACGCCGGAAACGGGCCTGCGGATCGCCATCGGGCATGCCCGACTTCAAGTAGGCGATCGCTTCGGGGTAGTGCCCTGCCTTCCGCAGCAAATTGCTCGCCTTGCCCACGCGCATCAGGTCGGCCTCCGCCGCCGCGATGATGGGTGCGGGGTCGGCGGCGCGGTCCAGGCGTTGGGCGGCCGCTTCGAGAAAGGCGCGCATGGCCTGGCGGAATTCCTTGCGATATTCCTTTGGTTGTTTCGCGTCGGCGATGCGGCGGATCAACGTCGCGTTCACGAGGTTGCGGAACGGCTCGATGATGGATTTCAAGTGCATTTCGCGGTACGCGTCTTCGACGCTGGGCACGCCCTGTTCGCCGAGGGCGGCATGCAGGCGGCCCCAGGAGCGGTCGAAGTCGTGCACTTCGCGCCAGTCCAGAAAGGCGCAATACTGGTACTCGCCGAGTTCCAGGCGCAGGCCCGTTTCGGCGAGGCGCGGCGCGTGGCGCAGGTATTCCAGGCCGGTGCGGTGGTCGCGGAAGATGTAGTAGCAGGTGTCCGCGCAGTTCAGCGCGAGCGCCTCGGCCAGCGGCACGCGGCGTAGCCGGGGCTGCTCCACCGAGCCTTCGTTGATCGCCGTCGAGAGGTGCAGCGCGCCGCGCGTGCGCGCATAGGCGTTGTTGTATACGATGAGCGCGCGCTCGCCGCCGCAGCGGTTTGCGTAGGCGAAGACGTTCTCGTCCACCCATCCGGCGTCGGTGACGAAGTCGAAGAGCGCGAAATGGCGCGCGCCGCTGAAGAGATGCCGCCGCCGCATGAGCGGGAAAATTTCCGTCTCGTGTCGCCAGACCAGGTGCGGGTCGGGCGCCTCGTCCCAGTAGGAGCGGCGGTATTCCATGCCGTACTTCTCGCGGAAGCCCTCGATCTGGCCGTGGCCGAACATGGGAAGGCCCGGCATGGTGACCATGAGCACGGCGACGCCGATGTACTTGTCGCCCCGCCCGAACTGCACGTCGGCGGTTTCCTCGTCGGGATTGTTCATGAAATTGACGAAGCGATGCAGCACTTCCGGACTGAATTCGAGCACATTCTTCACGGTCTGCCGGTATTTCGCGTTGTCCTCCATCTTCAACATGTTCATGAACGCGCTGTTATAGACGCGGTGCATGCCGAGCGTGCGGACGAAATAGCCCTCCATCAGCCAGAAGGCTTCGGCGAGCAGGAGCGTGTCCGGCGCTTCCGCCGCGATGCGGTCCACCACTTCGCGCCAGAACTCGACCGGGAACACCCGGTCGAATTCCTCCTTGCTCATGCCATGCTCCGCGCGCGAGGGGATCGCGCCGGCGTCGCCGGGCTTGGGAAACCACAGGCGCTGGTAATGCCGCTTGGCGAGGGTCATCGCGGCGTCAAAGCGGATGACGGGAAAGAGCCGCGCCACGTGCAGGATGGGCTGGACCACCGCTTCGCGAACCTGCGGCAACGTGAAATTCAACTGCGCCGTGTC
>CAZLII010000450.1:0-4291 GCA_964559065.1 uncultured Nitrospirales bacterium
CTCGCTGGCATTGACCCAACGCAGCGCGCGCAATCAGTGCCAGGTATCGCAGCCCTATCTGGATGATGACTCCCGAATCATCTACAAGAATCCGGGGGAACGGTTTTTCTCGGAACTTGTCGCCCCGTTTCGCCTGAAGATGCTGGCAACCGTTGCGTACCGGCTGGATAACCGGCGGGGGATTGTGTACGGCGGCAAGGACATCGAGGACATCATCGCCGAAGATGCGCCCGAGCATCCCCTTTTCCTGGAATCCGTGGACATCACCCGGTGCCTATTCGCGTTGTTCAAGCGCCGTTGCGGCGATACGCCGCTGCTCGTCTTCAATGTGGATGAACAGGAGCCGTATCACCGCGCATTTGCGGCGATCTGCCGGGACCATGATATTCCCTACCTGCTGGAAACGCCTGCGCGGATGACGGCGGCTCAGCGGGAACGCCGTTCCATTTATGCCGCCGATTGTTCCCATTGGAGCAATGCCGGGCATATCCTGTGCGGGGAAACGCTGGCGCAGGAAATAAAAGAACTGGCAATACTGCCTGTTGAACGTCCCGGCGCGGTGGATGTTTCCGGGAATGAATCATGAAACAGGGATCGCGCATCCCGATCGCCCTGCCTGTTCCGTGGTTCGTCGGATGCTATTGAATCGTGTGCCACGTGAAGCCGCGCGCGGGAACCGACACGTGCACGGCAATGGTATGGTCGCGCGCAATGGAGACGGCCCGAGGCGCGCCGCCTTCGATGCGGACGATGGCTGTGTCTTGCAGGCCGGTGTAATAGAGGTTAACGGTGATGTTGCGCTCGACCGCTTCATCGAGGGGATTAAAAACGACCAGCATGCCCTTGGTGTCGAGGCGCGGGTTGACGTGGAGCATCCAGTCAATGTCGCGCCCATCGGCGCGGCGGCCGTGAATGAGGTCGCTTTCAAGAATCTCCCGATGCGCCTTGTACCACGCCACCCATTTCCTCACGAGGTCGCGGGTGCGTTCCGTGTCATAGAGTTGCGGGCCGCGATAGCAGGCCTGTACGCCGAAGGCCAGGTTGCTCACCAACATGCGTTCGTAGTGGTCGCGGTGCTCATCGAGCGGTTCAATGGTGGCGGCGGCGCCGCCGCCGTGGTATTCCGTCAGGGGCACGAACATCCAGCCCATGCTCGGCGTTTTTTCCCAGGTGCCGTCGTAGATGTTCTGCCGGGTGTGGATGACCTGCTGATCGCGGGGCAGACTCCAGTTGGTTTCACGGTAGCCCATCCCGGTTTTGTTTGAGCCGCTGAGGAAATACCAGTCCGGCACGTTCAGGAAAATGCCGTTTCCCCGGCACCAGCGGTAGAAGTCGGTGATGGTGCGCCACTGCGTCCACCGCGAGTCTTCCAGGCCCCGGTGGCCGGGGTGCGCCGTGCTCATGCATGCGTCTCCGGGATAGGAACCGTCGTGTTCCAGCAGGCGGAACCCCGTCTGCTCGTAGAACGCATAGAGTTTGGCGAAGTAGGCCCGGCCCCAGTCGCTTTGCAGACACGGCGAATGGCCGAAGGCGGGTGACGCGCCTTCGGGCATGATCACGTCATTCGCGTCGTCTATGCGCCGCGACGCCAGTAGCGAATAGCCGCCGATCTCGACGCCTTTTTCGCGGGCATAATCGGCGAATCCCTTCATTCGCGCGAGGTAGGCTTCACTGTCGTTTTCGATGTTGAAACCGCTGCCGAAGGTTAGGATGACCATCTCGAAACCGACCTCGGCGCACTGGTCAATCGCACGTTTGACCGTTTTTTCATCGGAATAGCGCACGTGCATCATGAGCGGATTTTCCGTCACCCACGGCGCGATGGTGCGGTACATGCGGCGCTGCGCAAGCCCGTTGCGCTCGCGCTCATAACTGTCAAAGGGCAGCACGAAGGCGCGGAAGGAGGTGAAGGTTTCACCGGGCGCGATGGTCACGCCGGGGCCGAGGTCCGGCCCGACCTCCAGCAGGCAGGGATTCAGGCGCGCGTAATTCACCTGCGTCTCGAAATCCGGATCGGGCAGCCAGCGGATGGCGTGCCTTCCGGCGTTCATGGCGCTCATGGCGAGAAAGGCGTAGTCCGTTTCCACGTGGATGTTCGGATGCTGGGCCGCGCCGGAACGGTCCTCCACGTCCGAACTGTATTCCACCGCCGCGATCATCTCGCTGACAAA
Source organism: uncultured Nitrospirales bacterium (assembly GCA_964559065.1). Taxonomy (GTDB): domain Bacteria; phylum Hydrogenedentota; class Hydrogenedentia; order Hydrogenedentales; family CAILVY01; genus CALEDJ01. The sequence goes on from CAZLII010000450.1 coordinate 2,172, forward strand.
ACGGTCCAGCGTGACCGATGCCGCGCCGGCGTTGTGCGCCGTGATCCATTTGCTGAACAGCGGGATGCCATCGTAGAGTTCATAATGCACCGAAACGCGCAGGCCGCGCTGCGGCGACGCGTCGTCTTCGGGCATGGCGTAGTCCATGCGCAGATGCACGCCTTTTGGCGGCCAGACGACGTCGGGCGCATGGGGGCGCACCCGCTTCCAGGACATGCGTTCTTCCGTCGCGCCCACGGAAAACCCGGTGAAACGCATTGCATCGGGCGCAGCCGTGAGTTCCTCAATCCATTCCGGAAGCAGGAAGGCGTAGTTCGGCTGGCCTTTCAGTCCGCCCACTTCAATCCGGCGACCGTCCACCACGATGATCGCCTCCGGCTTGACGCCGCGCAGCAGCGATGCGCCGGAAACCAGGTGGTCCAGGCCGACCGTGGCGGCGTTGGGCGTCAGCCGAAAGGTGCGCCGGACAAGGCCGTTGGACAACGCAATCCCCCTGCCGTCCGGGGTGCGATATAGTGCGGCCGTGCGGTCTATCGAATGCACCAGCCAGTCGCGCCCCGCAACCGCCTCCGATTCGGGAAGCAGCGGCAATTCTTCCAATGTGGTGGAGACGACCGTCGCGTGCAGTCCCGCAAGCACCGTCAGCAGAATACATCCCTTCATCGTGTGTCTCCCTGTTTTTGCCGGGCCTGTGCGACAAGTTTTCCGCCCAGCATGCAGGCCCTCTTTCGCGCGCGGTCACTCAGACGCGGACGTTGGCGCATTGCCGCAAGCCCCATAAACAACACGCCCATCGGGTAAAAGCCGAGGAGTCCGGCGGTTTCCTTGAGCGCCCGGACGATGCGCGTGCTCGGACGCGACAGGATCGCCGGCGCGGCGGAGGAACTCACCAGTACGGCGGGCTTGTCCTTGCGGGGATTGCGTATCTTGGGCGCGCCCGCGCCCCACGGCCAATAAGCGGTGCACACCAGTCGTTCCATGAACCGCTTGGTGACCGCCGTGACGCTCCCGAAGTTCATCGGCGACGCCAGCACGAGCGCATCCGCCGCGTCCACCGCCGCCAACAGCGATTTCATGTCGTCTTCAATAACGCATTCCCCGCGCTGCGGGCCTTCCACTTGTGTGCAAGTCCTGCAGTTCCGGCAGAATTCGATGTGCGCGTCAATCAAATGGATTTTTTCCGTTTCAGCGCCTGCGTCGTGGGCGGCGGCCAGTATTTCGTCCACGGCGTTTTCTGTCATGCCCCCCTTGCGATAACTACCGACAATGGCGATGATTTTCATTGAAGGTCTTGAGCGCCTCTACCGGTTTGCCTTAAGAATGGTGCCGGCGATGTGACGGGTGCCATTGGCCTGGTTGAAGTAATAGACCACGAGGTAGCGTCCGTCGGCCATGGCGCAAACCCACGGATAACCCAGGTCGCCACTGCCGCCGTCGTCCCGGAGGACAATCTCCTCGCTCTCGGACATATTCTCCGCTTCCGCGTCCAGCACGCGGGCGCGAATGCCGTAGGGTTCATGACGGTACCCGTAGACCAGCAGGATACGACCGTCGGGCAGGGCTGTCGCGCAGTGGGGATGCCCCTTGAATCCCGCGTCTTCCCAGGGCTGAAAGGTTTTTCCGCCATCGGTGGACCGCGCGACGGTGGTGTGATCGTCAAAGTCGGCGGTGCGCATGAACGCAATCAACGCGCCTTGGGGCGTCTCGTAGAGGGCCGTTTCGTTGAACGTGACCTTCTCGTCCTGGGCGATGGGCGTCCGATATTCCCATGTCAGGCCGCCATCCTTGGAGGCCATCAGGTGCACTTCGGTCAGACGCGGTTGCAGCCGCGACTGTGTCGCCACCGCCCAATACAGCGTACCGTCGCGGCTTTCGACCATCGGCCCGCGATTGTAGGCCGGGCACGGCTCCTTGAATACCGTGTGCGTGACATTGCCCGAAACCGGCGGCGGCTTGATCGGCCCCTGCCAGGAATTGCCACCGTCCACGGACCGCATCAGGTAACCGCCCATAAACACAAAATCGCCATGGCGCAACGTGTCGGGAACCTTCGACGCGGCGTCGCCCCGCAGCAGCGCCCAGCCGTAACTGCTGCACACGATGGCGCCGTCGCGCAGTTG
>CAZLII010000451.1:0-4290 GCA_964559065.1 uncultured Nitrospirales bacterium
TGGCGAGGGGCGTCTGAGGGAGTCGGGTGATCCGGGCGGCGGCGCGTTTCTCTCGCCCGACCTGTCCTATGATGCGACGCAGATTCTTTTTTCCTATGTAGAATGCCGGGGCGATACGCGCCACCGGTTTCATCACGAAGAACCGGGCAATTATTGGGAAGAACCCTGGGATCCGGGGCGCGCCTATCATGTCTTCAAGGCGAACGTGGACGGCACCGGTCTGGAACAACTGACCGACGGCCCCTGGAATGATATCCATTCCTGCTGGCTGCCGGACGGCCGTATCGTTTTTGTATCCGAGCGCCGGGGCGGTTTTCTGCGCTGCGGACGGGTTTGCCCCACCTATGCGATGTGCCAGATGGATGGCAGCGGCGGGATGGTCCGGCCATTGAGTTATCACGAGACCCACGAGTGGCTGCCCAGCGTAGACAATAATGGCATGATTGTTTATACGCGCTGGGATTATGTGGACCGCGACAGCGACATCGCGCATCACCTGTGGCTGACCTATCCCGACGGGCGCGACCCGCGCGGCCCGCACGGCAACTATCCGCAGGTGCGCGAAATGCGCCCCTGGATGGAAATGTCCATCCGCGCTATTCCAGGTTCGCACAAGTATCTCGCCACGGCGGCCACGCATCACGGCCAGCACTTCGGGTCGCTTGTCATGATTGACCTGCGCATTGAAGACGACCAGGCGAGCAGCCAGTTGCGGCGCGTGACCCCCGAAGCCATGTTTCCGGAGTCCGAATCCGCTCCGGGCATTCCCCGTCCCAGGGGCGGCGGCAATCTCGGCCAGGTCTATGGCACCCCCTGGCCCCTGAGCGAGGACTTCTACCTGGCTGTCTATGACTCCGCCGCCGCAAATTACGGCATTCATCTCGTGGACGCTTTTGGCAACCGCGAATTGATTTACCGTGATCCGGACATTGCATGCTCCGACCCGATTCCGCTCAAGCCGCGTCCCAAGCCGCCCGTGATTCCGGTGCAGACCCACTATGCGGCGCGGGAAGAGGAGCAACCCGCCACCGGAACCATTTTTGTGACAAACGTCTATGATTCGCGCCGGGATTGGCCGGAAGGGACCAAGATCAAGGAACTGCGCCTGATACAGTTGTTTGCCAAATCCACGCCCGCGCCGGAACAGCCCAATATCGGCGTGGGGGATCAATCCGTTGCGCGGGGCGTACTCGGCACGGCGCCCGTCGAGGAGGACGGCAGCGTCTATTTCGAAGCGCCCGCTGGCGTTTCCCTCTATTTTCAAGCCTTGGATGAGAACGGCCTTGCCGTGCAGACCATGCGGTCGGCCACGTACCTGCATCCGGGCGAACGGCTCTCGTGCGCAGGATGTCACAATCATACGCTGCAGGCGCCAAGAACGCCGCAGCGTCCGCCGATTGCCCTCGGCAAAGCGCCCGCGAAACTCACGCCCGAACCGGAAGGCTCCCATCCCCTGCAATTCTCCCGGCTGGTGCAGCCGGTGCTCGACGCCAAATGCGTCGGTTGCCACAACACCGAACCGGACGCGCCCGATTTGTCCGGCGACCGCTTTGGCAAACATGGCTGGTCGCAGGCGTATCTTTCGCTGGCGCCCCATGCATGGGCAAAGCATGGCGGCAACTTTGTGGGACTCCAGCGCAACAAGACCTCCTATTCGATTCCGGGCGATGTTGGCGCGCGCGCCTCGGAACTGTACCCCATGCTTCGTGCGGGGCATCATGATGTCGAACTCACGCCGGAGGAATGGCGGCGCATCACGCTCTGGCTCGACGCCAACAGCGTGTTCTACGGCGCATACCATGACACCCTGGCGCAGGCGCAGGGGGAAATGGTGATGCCGCATCTTGATTACAAATAGACCATGATTCGCGCTGGAGAACTAAAAAACGCCAACTTCCTAATCATTTGAAGTGAATTCTTTCTCTTGGCGGACATAGGCGGTCTTTCTGGATTCCAGCGCGTCATTCCCGCGCAAACGGGAATCCAGAAAGACAGGGGTGACGCTCTGAACGCTGTGAACTTGAAATCATATGTTATGGTTTTCTTGGTTAAATATCACAAATGGCGAAAAACAAAAATACGAAACGATGGACCGGACCACTTCCGATGACGTGCGCGGAGATGGCGCAACTCGGCTGGGACACGCTGGATGTGCTGCTGGTGTCCGGCGACGCCTATGTGGACCATCCATCCTTTGGTGCGGCCTTACTGGGGCGCTGGCTGGCGTCGCAGGGGTTCCGGGTGGGGATCATCGCGCAACCTCGTTGGGATTCCCCGGCGGATGTGGCGCGACTGGGCAGGCCGCGGCTGTTTGCCGGGGTGACGGCGGGCGCCCTGGATTCGATGCTCGCACATTATACGGCGTTCCGCAAGAAGCGACATGACGATGCCTACACGCCGGGCGGACGTCACGGCGCGCGGCCCAACCGCGCCTGCATCGTCTATGCCGGTCTTGTCCGGCAGGCCTTTCCCGGACTGCCGGTGGTGATTGGCGGTATCGAGGCGTCGCTGCGCCGCATTACACATTATGATTTCTGGTCGGACAAGTTACGCCGATCTATTCTGCTCGACAGCAAAGCGGACCTGCTGGTTTATGGCATGGGTGAGCGGGCGGTGGCGGACATCGCAACGCGGTTGCGTGAAAACCCAGGCAACCTCGAAACATTGTACGGCATTCCGGGCACGGCATTCGTCACGCGCCCCGGCGCGTATGCTTTACAGGAGGATGCCGCGGTGGAGGTCCTGCCCGCGCACGAGGCGATTGCGCAGGATGCGCGGCTGCTGATGGACGCGACGCTGGCGCTGGAACGGCAGGTGCACAGCGGCGATACCTGGGCGACGCAACGCTGCGGCGACCGCGAAATCGTGCTGACCCCGCCCGCCGCACCGCTGACCACGCCGGAATTGGATGCCTTGTATGCATTGCCGTTCACCCGGCGGCCCCACCCGAACTATCAAGAACCGATTCCCGCCGCACAGATGATTCAATTCAGCATCACCTCGCACCGGGGGTGCGGCGGCGGGTGTTCTTTCTGTTCGCTGGCGTTGCATCAGGGGCGCCGCGTGACCTCGCGAAGCGAAGAGTCCATCGAAGCCGAAGCCCGCATGATGACCAGACACCCTGACTGGCGCGGGAGCATCACGGACATCGGCGGCCCCACGGCCAACATGTGGGGCGCGCGCTGCATGCGCGAAGCAGACGTCCCCTGCCGCAGGCCCAGTTGCCTGACGCCAAAGCCCTGCCCGCATTTCCGAAGCAACCAGACGGCGCTGGCGCGCCTGCTGCGCCGTGTCCGGGAAGTGCCGGGCGTGGCGCATGTGCGCGTGGCGAGCGGCATCCGCCACGACCTCGCGCTGCGCGACGAATCGTACCTGACCGCGCTGCTGGAAAGTTATGTGGGCGGCCAACTCAAACTGGCGCCGGAGCATTGCTGCGATGCTGTGCTGCGGGGCATGCGCAAGCCGGATTTCGCGGCGTTTGAAAAATTCCTGACCGTATTCGAGCGCATTTCGCGGCAGACCGGTCGCGAACAGTATGTGGTCCCCTACTTGATGAGCGCATTTCCGGGGTGCACCGACACGGACATGCGCGCGCTGGCCGACTGGCTCCGACAACGCGGCTGGAAACCCCGCCAGGTGCAGTGTTTCATCCCCACGCCGGGCACGGTGGCCACCGCGATGTTCTACGCCGGCATTGACCCACAGGGAAAACGCATCCCTGTCGCCCGCACCGATGCCGAGCGCTTACGTCAGCACCGGATGATCCTCCCCCGCGAGGACGCCCCGCGCCGCGCCCGAAAGAAACGGCCGGACGCATAGGCCCGGCCTTGCGTTCATCGGAGTCGCAAATAGTCCTCCACGCTGAAGCCGGCGTCCTTCAGGATACGCACAGCCAATCCACGCCCCAAGTCACATCCCGCGTGAAGAGGTACTGTTACCACAACTTTGCGCTCCTCATGCCAAAGCGTCAAATGGCTACCGGATTGACGATCATTCACAAACCCTTGATGTCGGAGAAAACGGACCATTTCCTGCGCCGTTATCTGCGGCATTCGGGTCATTCCGGAACCCCCACCGTCAATTCTTCCACATGTACAAGACGGTCCCGTTGCTCAATTGGCAGCCCATGGTCACGCAGGCTTGCCACATGTTGTTGCACCGCCTCCCGGATATTGCGTTTAGCCTCTTCAATGGTTGCGCCATTGCTGAAGCAACCCGGCAAAGTCGGGCTGTAGGCAAAGTATCCGACGTCTTCCGCTTCTTTTTCGATCACAATCTCAAAACTATAGA
>CAZLII010000452.1:0-4284 GCA_964559065.1 uncultured Nitrospirales bacterium
CGGAGACGCCGACCTCGCGCACAGCGTGCCGGGGCTTGGACGTTTCCGCGTGAATGTGCTGCGCCAGCGGGGTTCCGTGGGCATTATCATGCGGCATGTGCGCGGGAAAATTCTCGACTTTGCGACCCTGAACCTCCCGCCCGCGATGAATCGCATCTCAGACCTCCCGCGCGGACTGATCCTGATCACCGGCACGACCGGCAGCGGAAAATCAACCACGCTGGCGTCCATGATTGACTGGATCAATCAGCGCAAGCGCATGCACATCATCACCCTGGAGGACCCGATCGAATTCCTGCACACGAACAAAAAAAGCCTGATCAATCAGCGGGAAATTCTGATTGACACCAAGGATTTCTACATGGCGCTGCGCGCCGCCATGCGCGAAGACCCCGATGTGATCCTCATCGGCGAAATGCGCGACGCCGAAACCTTCCAGGCCGCCATCTCCCCCTCAGAGACGGGCCATATCGCCTTCTCCACCCTGCACACCACCAACGCCATGCTCACTCTCGACCGCATTCTCGACATGTTTCCCTCGACCATGCACCAGCAGGTGAGGTCCCAGATTTCCCTGCAACTGAAGGCGTGCGTGTCGCAGCGCCTGCTGCCGTCCGCCGACGGCAAGGGGCGGGTGCCCGCCGTCGAGGTCATGTTCAACAATCCCGGCATCGCGATGTTGATCAAGGAAAACAACCTGAAGCAGATTCCCACCGCGATCGCCAACGGTCAGGAAGAAGGCATGCAGACCTTCAACATGAGCCTTACGCGCCTGATCAAGGGCGGACTGGTCAAGGAAAGCGATGCCCTGGTGGCGTCGGACAACCCCGACGAACTAAAGATGATGCTTCAGGGCATCCAACTCAGCACCGGGCGCGGCGGCATTTTGAAACGGTGAAAATGTTTTGTCGCCAAGAACTGGTCATGAGCCGCTGGCTTGGGCGGTATCTGCGTCCTTTTGCGCCACGGGATCATAAGCGCGGGCTTCCGTAGGAAACGTTTTGGGGATGACGGTCATTTCGGTGCATGACCCGAAATTCATGCCGATATCGCCGGGGAATTGCACTTCCACATAGAACGCTTTCCATCCGGTCTCAGGCGGTGCCATGCGCACAGACGCTTTCTTCACGCCTTCCAAGGGGATGCTGGTCCAAGTGGAGGAACGAAAGTCACGGTTGGGGGAATGGGCCTGCCACAGAAGCGCCTTCCCGTCTTCCCGCTCCCAAGTCACCTCCAGGGTGCCTTGTCCGTCCGACTGCCACGAGATTTTCGGGAACGGCTTTCCAGTCAGAAATGACGCATAGAAGTGGACGAGGGTGGAAACACCGTCCAGGTTGACATCGTGGCCAACATTCGCCTGATAGTAGAGGTGCTTCTCGCCCTTCAGCCCGGGAAAATAGAAATTGGCGGCGTCCACCGTCCAATAGGGATCATTGGTCCCCAGCAAGATAAGTTTTGGGATGGTGATCTTCTCGCGATAGGCGTAGGGATCGACAATGCTCAAAAGTCTTTGCCCCTCCGGGGTGTCCATGTGGCTCTGAATGCTGAGATCGGTGTATTCATCAATTTGTTCGCTGTAACCTCCGTAACACGCGAGTTGATGCTCCATCTGCGGCGTCATGTTAAGCACATCAATGACACTGGGGGCGATGGCCTGGACGCGCGGATCGCCCGAGGCCGCCGCCAGCCATGTAGTCCAGCCGCGCTTGGAGCCGCCGGTCAACAGAAATCCTGTAACCTCCTGGTTATGTTTTTCCTTAAGGATGGCCTGAATGGCATCCATGGCGCGGACGGCGCTCTTGACCATGGGCAACAGCAGCGGCCAGTCGTCGCCCTCGCCGCGAAGAAACTTGTCATAGGTCAAAGCAATAATTTCGTCTTCTTTTAATCCGTCAAAGAGCGGCTGATTGGGCACTTGAAAAAGGGCGCAGACGACGGATTTGGTCTGGGCGGCGACCATGCCGATGATTTCCGCCTCCCGGTTCTGAAATGCCGGCGGCATATCACGGTTATCCCCGCCGCCGATGAGCATCAGGGCCTTGCCGGGATGAACAACCTCCGGCGGTCGCACCATGACGAGCCAGTGCTTCCAGACAATTCCCTGCCACGTCTGCGATGTCAACCGTATCACATCCATGGTGTTTCCACCCTGGGTGCGGGTTTCCACAATTTCATATGCATAGACGTCATCCGGTCGTTGAATATAGTCCGCGAGCGCGGCGAACGCCCCACAAGGGATGAACAGGATCGCAATGAATAAAACAGTCATTCGTTTCGAGAACATGCCGAAAATCCTTTCTCAATGGTTCCTTCTGCTAAAACTTCCTATGTGTCTATTGCCTAAGGGCGCAAGTTCTGGAGCACAGGCTTTAGCCTGTCAAATGCAGACAAGTTTTTTCTGCTCTCATCTTGACACATCCACTGCATCAACAGGCATTGACCCGGTTCCCATACATAAAGTTTCACGATACGTAACAGTTTACCACAATGGCGTCACCCTGAACTCATCACAAGACATTATTTGGCCAAAGTGTCACGACGGATCATTGGGTATTGGCGCATCCGGAGTTTTTGCGCGAAACCCCATTCGTCCCGGCGTGGTCCCGGTATCGGATTCGAGACTGGCGCGCACGCGGAGATAGGAATCATAGCGCATTCTCGGGAGGCGCCCTGCATCAAGCGCGGCGCGCACCGCGCATTGGGGCTCGTGGGTATGGGTGCAATCCCGGAAACGACACCCTTCCGCCGCCTCGGCAATTTCCGGAAAATAGTAGGCGATCTCCTCCGGGGAGATGCCCCAAAGGCCCAGGGCGCGGATACCGGGCGTATCAATGATCCGGATGCCATCAGAAAGTTCATACAACCGCGCAGTGGAGGTGGTGTGGCGGCCCTTCTGAGTGGCCTGGCTGACCTCGTTGACCGGCGCACCCAGACTGGGTTCCAGCGCATTCAATAAAGAGGTTTTCCCCACGCCGCTGTGACCGCTCAAAACACTGATCCTGTCCTTGAGCAGTTCACGCAACTCAGGGATGCCCTCGCCGGTAACGCAACTCGTGGGAATGACCTGGATGCCCAACTCGCGATACAACGCCGCTTCTTCCGGCAATGTTTCGCAGAGGTCAATTTTGTTGATACACAGGATGGGTTCAACGCCGCCAACCTGCGCAGCGATTAGAAACCGGTCCACCAGTCCCGGACGGAAACGCGGCTGGGCCACGGAAGCCACTACAATCAAAGCGTCAATATTCGCCGCAAAAACCTGCTCGGCCACCTGCTTGTGGATGTTCGCGGGACGGCAGAGTCTTGTGCGGCGCGGGGCAATGCCCCGGATGACCGCGTCGTCGCCATCGCACTCCACTAGCACTTGGTCGCCCGGCGCCAGCAGGGTGGCGTTCTGCTCCCTAAGGCGCTCGTCAATGCGGCAGATACGGTCCTCCCCATTCATGCGCACAAAGGCCCATTTTTTGGTGTGCGAAACGACGATGGCATTTGGGGTGAAATCGGTTGGCAGCGGCGATTCAGCGGCGGGCGATTCCGGCAATTTTGCCAGGGCGCGCCGGTGTTTGATGCGATCGTGCGTAAACGCATATTCATGCTTGTGTTCCCAATCGCGTTCACGCACATCCTTGCGCTTTTTCTTTTCGAGTTTCTTCTTCTTCATAACCCCGTTTTGTGCATGTGCCACTTGCACTGATCAATCAGCGGCGTCCATGAATTATGACGGATTCCAATGTAATTGTGAAATTCAGGACGCCGTCTTTTTCGACGTCCCGCCGTAGCCGGGAAAGTCCTTCCGCAAATTCCCTCGGGGGAATCAGTTCATAGGTGGAAATGAATTTCGCGGCCACCTGTTCCGCATAGGCAGCATCCACCGGGCGGGGTTGCCCCCGGACGACAGTGCATGCGACACCCAGGAAACCCGCGCGGCGCATCGCTTCTGCCACGGCATCCTCATGCGGAAAGCGCGCGAGGTCCACCGCAGCAAAACTCGGAAAATACCTGTTCATGGGATGATGGATAATAAAGGAATGCGATGCAGTGACGAAAACAGCGAATCCTTGGTCCAGCACGCGATACGATTCCGACATGAGTCCGTCCAGGGACGGGACATGATGGATAAGATAGACGGCCAGGAGGAAATCAAAAACGCTGTTTCCAAAAGGGAGCGCCGCCGCATCGGCCTGCGCCATGCGCATGTGCAATCGCTTTTTTCGGGCTTGCCTGAGCATGCCTGCGGACCGGTCCAGGGCGGTCACGCAAGCGGGATGGGCGGCCAGCAACGCC
>CAZLII010000453.1:0-4284 GCA_964559065.1 uncultured Nitrospirales bacterium
AGGATTTGAGGAGGGTATCTGAAATGCAGCCATCCAGAACAGGAGTCACGATTGCTATCTTTCTCGTCTTGGGATGGGGCCTCGCCGTTCCGGGGCGCGCCGATGTGACTACTCCCCGGGCTTTAAGCGTTGGCGAAGCGTACCGCATTGTGAAAGACGCGCATACTGGCGATGAAGCCACCACAGAGCCGAAAACGGACGCCAATGACGGGTTTAACGGCGATAATCCCTATTATCGTCGCCATAATGTTGCACGCGCCCACAATGATTATTGGTACACTTCACAGTACCAGCAACCCGGTGAACCGGACCCGAACGGTGAGCAGTGGGTGGACTATGTTCCGCCGCTGCACATTCTTGGACCTGGCCGATATTCCATCGAAGCGGAGTATCGTATGACCAGCAGCCGCGCCGATTACGCCGTGCCGTACATGGTTCATCACGTCGGCGGCACAACGACCATCTGGAAAAACCAGCGCGACGGCGGCTCGGGATATCACCAATTTAGTTTGGGCACATACGACTTGGGGTCTACCGGCTGGGTTCGCGTTGAGGACCCCGGCCCCGGCTCAATTACCTTCAACCGCATGCGGTTCACATATTTGGGGGCGGAGGGAGAAGGCGAAGGGGAAGGAGAGGGGGAAGGGGAAGTGCTGTTTCGTGACGACTTCAACACCAGCGCCTGCGAGCGTTGGGCCATTTTTTACGATGATTGGACCGATGCGGGGTGTACCATCTACCATTACACTGGGATGCAGGACGCCTGTGGCAGTCCTTGGGGCTATGCGTACCGGAGTTATGACGGCAATCGTTGGATGGTGCGGGAAGATTTCACGACCGCCGGATACAGAAATCTAGTGCTCACTTTCTGGTATCGCAACGACAGTGGCGCGAGCATCACGGCGCAGGCCAAGCAAAATGGCGTCTGGACCAACTTGGCCACCGTGGGTACGGCCAGCGCTTGGACCCAATACCAGACAGGCCTGAGTGGAACGGTGACGGGCCTGCGATTTCGCTTCGTGGGCGGCAGTGGGCAGGCGCGGCGTCTTGATTGCGTCTCGATCACAGGCGCAGTTGATTGCGACCCAGCCGTTGAAATTGTTCAGCATCCTTCGCCTGTGCGCGTGTGCCCGGGGGACGATGTCCAGTTCCACGTGGGAGCCACAGGCAGCAACCTATCCTTTCAGTGGCAGAGGAATGGAGAGAATCTGAGCGACGGTGGCAGGGTGTTTGGAAGTTCCGCTGAAACGTTGCAAATTGTTGATGCCGAAGAGGCCGACAGCGGGAACTACCGTTGCGTGGTGACTGGTGATTGCGGCACTGTGACCTCGAACAATGCCAGCCTTGCGGTCGGCGCCCAGCCCGCCATCACCCAGCAACCGCAGGCGCAGCATGTGGCGGCGGGGGGAACAGTTGTCTTCACGATCGGGGCATCCGGCGCGGGGACAGTGGCCTACCAGTGGCAAAAAGACGGCGCTGATTTAAGCGATGGGGGCAATATCTCCGGCGCACACACGGCCCAACTCCAGGTTTCCGGGACGGGCGATCATGACCAGGGCAATTATCGCTGTGTGGTGACGGATGACTGTGGAACCGCAACGTCCAATCCGGCTGCGCTCACCATCAGTTATGACGTCGAACTGTTTCGTGACAACTTCGATAGCAGTCCGTGTGGCCGATGGGGCATTTATTACGACAACTGGACCGATGCCGGCTGCACCGTGTATCACGTCGCCGGCGCCGACGTGTGCGGCGCTCCGCCGGGCTATGCGCAGCGTCAGTACGCCGGCAACCGGTGGATGGTCCGCGAGGATTTCACGACCGCCGGTTATACGAATTTGCTGCTCACCTTTTACTATCGCAACGACAGTGGCGCGAGCCTTGAAGCCTGGGCAAAACAGAACGGGACTTGGGTCCAAGTAGCGAACGTCGGCGTGGCCGGCAGTTGGACACAGCACCAAGTCGGCCTATCCGGAACGGTCACGGGTCTTCGATTTCGCTTCGTGGCGAGCAGCGATACGACGCGGCGTCTCGACTGCGTATCCATCATAGGCGAGCCGGAGTGCACGCCGCCGGTCATTATCACCCAGCATCCAGTGGACATGGCCGCGTGCCCGGGCGGCACGGCCGCGTTCAGCATTACGGCCACGGGCAGCAGCCTCACTTATCAATGGCAGAAAGGCGGAGCCAATCTGAGCGACGGTGGCAACATATTCGGAACGGCAACGCCGCTCCTTGAAATCGTGGATGCGGAGGTTGCAGATGCCGGCAATTATGGTTGTGTGGTTACCGGGGATTGCGGCACGAGAATCTCAAATCCCGCCCAACTCGTGGTCAGCGAAGCGCCAACGATCCTTCAGCAGCCGCAGGCGGCGGAAGTGTGTGAAGGGGACACGGCCACATTTTCCATTGCAGTGCTTGGCGCAGGCGTTGTGTATTACCAGTGGCAGAAGGACAGTAACAACCTGAGCGATGGCGAAAACATTTCGGGCGCCAACACCGCCACGCTGCACATTGCCGCCTGCGGGGAGGCCGACGAGGGCGCCTACCGCTGCATCGTGACCGATGATTGCGGGACCACCGTCTCCGTGAGCGTCGCGCTGGCGATCGTGGAGATATGCCTGGGCGCCAGCCCAAGCGGACATTACATCACATATCGCGGCCAGACATTGATGCTGATAGGCGACAGTGGCACCCAATGCGCCACACAAAACATCAACCTTAACTACCGGCAGTGGATTGACGACTGCGCTGTCCGCGGTATTCGGATGGTTCATGTGTGGTCATTCATGTCGCCGCGACAGAAGCAGGACGGCAGCGAGATCGAAAATCGCTGGGGGTATGTATATCCGGGGCTCACCCCGTGGGCGCGGCACACCTCCGGCCCCCTTGCGAACGACCAACTCTATCGGTGGAATCTCCAGCAATTCGATGACGGCCCCGACAGTGATCTTACAAAGTATTGGCCGCGCATGCGCGACATGGTCGCCTATGCCAAGAGTAAAGATATCATGGTGGGCTACACAATGTTCACCGGCTGGATCAAGGGGAACCACAATGCATGGCCCTATCACCCGTTCAACGTCCAGAACGGCGGGCATCTCAGCACCAATCTGCCCGACGGCGTGACCATCGCCTCGCCCGGAACAGAGGTCTGGAACGAAACATGGTCCGACGCCTGGTCAAATGCGAAAAAGACCCAGTGGGTTTGGGAACGGTTGGCGATAAAGGCCATCAGCGACTTGGGATCTTCCGGCAATGTGTTCTTTCAGTTCCTCGATGAACACTCGTATACGGAAGGTAACATGGGCGACCATTTCCGCGACTTTTTCCGGAGTCGCGGCCAGATTTGGATGGACCATGACGCACGAAGAAGCACCGTTGATTTCGTGATGTCGCCCACCGAAGGGTCCACCGACAAGAACGCGCTTGCGCGGGGCGGATTCAACGGCAATCCGGTGCGGCCCTATCTGTTCGTCGAAGGCGAGCCGTACATGGGCGATGCCGTGCGCACCGCGATATGGACGCTTTCGACCGGCGGCGGACATTACACCTTCCATGCGGATGCCGGACAGGAGACAGAGCGCACCGGCATCATGGGTTATGATCCGCATGTGCCCGGCGGCGACAAGGGCATGTACAAACGCGACTGGCTCGGTCACGCCAGCCGTTTCTTCAATCAACATCTTGACAATCTCGACCCGATGTCCCCCAGAAATGATCTGTGCGATTCCGGCACATACTGTTTGGCCGATCCGGGACGTGAATACGTCGTATACTCGAAAATAGGCTCTTCAACCACGTTCAATGTCAACTTGTTCGTAGGTTCGGGCGCTGACAAGGTGTTCGACTGTCGCTTCTACAATCCACGCAATGGAAACTTCCAAACAACCTTCCAGCGTGTGGGCGGACACATCGAATCTTTCACCAAACCGAACTCTGACGACTGGGTTCTGCACATCCTTGTCCAGACTCCAGCCGAAGGCGAGGGCGAAGGCGAGGGCGAAGGCGAAGGTGAAGGCGAAGGTGAGGGCGAAGGCGAAGGTGAAGGCGAGGGCGAGGGTGAAGGCGAGGGTGAAGGCGAGGGCGAGGGTGAAGGCGAGGGCGAAGGTGAAGGCGAAGGCGAAGGCGAAGGAGAAGGCGAGGGCGAAGGCGAAGGAGAAGGCGAGGGCGAAGGCGAAGGAGAAGGCGAAGGAGAGGGTGAAGGCGAGGGCGAGGGCGAAGGCGAGGGCGAGGGCGAAGGCGAGGGTCAGGGGGACCTGGATGAAAATCCGCATGCTGCGG